>DAOVVL010000265.1 GCA_030637205.1 Thalassospiraceae bacterium
ATACGGTTGGCGGCGGCGGCGTGTTCTCCGGTCTGGCTGCTTCGACTGACGTGACCTTTACCTGGCAGGGCGTTTCCACCACCTATACCGGTGGCTCAACCACGACCGTGGTCATCGGTAATACCACCCAGACCGTCACCCTTGCGGGCACCAGTTCGGTGACCTACACCAACGGCGCAACCGTGACCGTGGATGTTGCGGCTGGTACGGGTAACGAGCCTTCAACCGGCTTCTACATCATGGGTGAAGGACTTGATGTGTATGCATCATTTGCTACCCAGGATGCGATCACCCAAGCCAACGCTGGTAACTACATTGCCACGGGTACTTGGCTGGGTGATGACCGTACCTTCACTACCGCTGATAACGGTCTAATCATCAGCTTCGGTACGGGTAGCGTTGCTGTCCATCTGGTAACCGGCGACAGCTTCACCCTGACGCAAGGCGACACCTTCGACCTTGGTGTACATAGTGGCCTTCTGTCGACGCAATACATCACTGGTGACTTCAACGCCGGCTTGTCTGGTGACCGTGCGATCATGTCAACTACCGCTGGTTACACCGACGCTATCGCCAGTTACGGCATCCGCCTGACGGCTGATTTCACGGCAGGTGCAGCCCCGACCAACTTTGTCGTGGGTGAAGGTGACGCGACCTCGGTTAACGCGCTGCTCACTGCGTTGGACAGCTCGCTGACAACGTTGCGTTCGGAAGCTTCCAAGCTGGGTACCAACGTGGCCCTGCTTTCTACCCGCCTCGACTTCACGAACTCTTACGTGAACACGCTCGAAGGTGGTGCTGCTAAACTGACCCTGGCCGATTTGAACGAAGAAGGTGCTAACCTTCTTGCCTTGCAGGTTCGCCAGTCTCTGGGTATTTCGGCTCTGTCCTTCGCTGGTCAGGCTGAACAGTCCATCCTGGGTCTCTTTCGGTAATACCGGCTGACCCACTGACCTTGCACTAACCCAGGTCGGAACAAAGACAAACCGCCGCATTCTAACGAGTGCGGCGGTTTTTATTGTTCGCGATTTGGGGTGTTGTGCCTATTCGTCGGATACCACGTCTTCTGCGGCGCCATCCAGATCATCGCCTTCGGGATCGCTGCCTTGGGATTCCTTCATGCCCTCGACTACGCGCTTGACCTCGTCTTCTACAGTTTGCAGCAATTCGTATTCGTGGATCACCAGTTTTTGCGTTTTCTTGAGGCCTTTATATAGGTTGCCTGCCTCAATCGCGCCGTTGATGTCGTCGGCAATGGGCTGGGCGCTGGGACACGCCTGAAGATAGTCGGCTAGGTTCTTGCGAAAATCCTCCATGAAACCATCGTGGCGTTCAGCATCGGAAAAAATATAGGCCCCCTGAAGCGCCAGATATACGCGTGCGGCGGGTGTTTTGGCTTCTTCTTCTGTTAGCACTTCCTTGGAACGCAATACCGAAGCCCGGTTGTGCAGCAACAGTTTTGTGTTGGCACCGGAATTTTCGATCACGGCCCCGTTGAGAATGATCTTGTCACCGGACTTGAGTTCGAGCAGTAGCGGCATGGAATTCTTCCTTTTGCTGTACCCGGTTGGGAGTGTGCCCGTGTGGGCGGCAGTTGATGTCCGTTCAATCTATCCGTCCTGTTGCGCCTTTGCAACCGAAGTGCGATTATCCTGTGCGCTTCATCAACAGCCACCTAGTGTTTGAAAACATGACAGAAAATTCATTCCACGTCGGAACCCATTCACTAAATGACGTCATGAAGTTGCTTCAGGCCGGGCAGTTGCATCAAGCCAAGAGCGCTCTTGATCCGTTGCTTTTAGGAAATCCCAACGACCCCGAAGCCCACTATTTGATGGGGTTGGTACTGTGGCGCGGCAACCACCCCGGCCCGGCACTGGGTCACTTCCGCCAATCGTGCAAACTGGCCCCGGAGCGAACCGATCTTGCAGTCTCCGCGATTGAACACTTCATCATCGCAGGGCGCGGCGACATCGGGCTGGAGATCGCGAACGATGCGCTGAGCGCATCACCGAACGATGCGAAGCTACATATCAAACTGGGCATTTTACATTTAGGACAAGCCAAGCCTGAGCTTGCCAAAGCCGCTTTTGAGCGCGCCCTTGAACTGACCCCGGATAATATCTCTGCGCACACCGGAATGGCGAACAGTCTGGCCGCACTGAAAGATAACGATGGCGCAATGGCGATACTGGGTGCGGGCCTGAAACTGCACCCCAAATCCCCGACACTGCTCAGTGAATTGGGCCGGTTGCACAGAACACTGGGCGATCTGGGCCAGGCCGAAGCCCATTACGCACAAGCCGCGTCCATAGAACCCAACGCCGCCAGCCTGCATTACAATCTGGGCAGCACCTTTTTGCACCAACACAAAACAGATGATGCGAAGCAGGCGCTCAAACGCGCCATCGAAATTTCGCCCAACATGGCCGAGGCCCACGCACACCTGGGCATGGCGATGATGATGGACGGCGATCTTGAAGGCGGTTGGCCAGAATATGAATGGCGCTGGAAGGGTCAGGGCTTTCCCAACAAACAAGCCGATGCGCCCCTGTGGGACGGCAAACCGATGCCCGGCAAAACCCTGCTGTTAAGTTATGAACAGGGCTATGGCGATGCTTTTCAGTTTGCCCGTTACGTCGCCATTGCCGCCGAGGTATCCGGGGCGCGGGTCGTGCTGGAAGCGCAAAAACCCATCGCCGAGCTAATGAAAACAATCACAGGCGTGGACGAGGTCATCGAACGTGGTGCAACCCTGCCACCGTTTGATGCCCAGGCCCCGTTGATGACCCTGCCGATGATCCTTGGCACCACAATGCAAACCATCCCGTCGGAGATTCCATACCTGAGCGCCGACCCGGCAAAAGTGAAAACCTGGGCCAAACGCATGGATGGTGACGGCCGGAAAATTGGCTTGATCTGGCGCGGAAACCCGGACCAGCTTAATAACATCTTTCGTTCGTGCCCGCCAAAAGCCCTCGCCCCGTTGCTCGGCACCGCCAACGCCCGTTTTTTCTCGCTGCAAAAAGACATGACAGACGACGAGCGCGACGCTTTGCCCGGTGTGGTCGATTTAGCAACCGATTTTACGGATTTCTCGGATACCGCCGCTGCCATGGCCAATCTGGATCTGGTCATCAGCGTCTGCACCTCAACCGCCCATCTGGCGGGCGCACTTGGGCGTCCCACGTGGGTGATGCTATCGGCCGCCAGTGACTGGCGCTGGTTTTTAGACCGCGACGACAGCCCGTGGTATCCCACCGCGCAGCTGTTTCGCCAGAAAACCCTTCACCACTGGGATGGCGTGGTTCAGGCCATCGCCGGGCAACTGAAAACCTTCGAACCTGAGGCCTAGCCCCCACCCCGGCAGTTTCTACCTACTTGAGGCTCTTTTGGGGGGAAGTTTTGCCGCTTGGGCCTTAATTTTCCCCCTATTACCCCCCCAAATCATCTCACAAATGCATTGATTTCAATTGGTTAGGGTGTTTGCCCTGAATTGGCCCGCTCCTTGCAAAAAAGGACGGGAGTACTTGTGTTTTCAATTCAAGGATGGACCCGATCATGGACAGCATAAAAGCCACAGCGCCAGTTGAAGTTCCCGTCGTCGGTAAAAAAAGCGGCAGTGGCAGTGAAGAGGCGAC
>DAOVVL010000224.1 GCA_030637205.1 Thalassospiraceae bacterium
AAAAATGGTTGAAACCGGCGCACCGCTGGCCGGGGAAATGAGCGCGCACATTTTCTTCAAGCACCGTTATTACGGTTATGACGATGCGCTTTATGCGGCTGTGCGTTTGCTTTCCATCATTGCATCGGGCGATGAAAGTCTGGCCGAGCTGCGCGATCAATTGCCGCAAATGATCAACACCCCGGAAATCCGTTTTGATTGCGCCGAAGAGCGTAAGTTTCAGGTGGTCGAAGAAGTGAAAGCACGCCTCAAAGGTGGCGCAGGGGTTGAGGTGAACGACATTGATGGCGTGCGGGTACTTTCAGATGACGGCTGGTGGCTGCTTCGCGCGTCCAACACGCAGGCCGTGCTGGTGGCGAGGTGCGAATCAGAAACCGAGGCGGGGCTGGATCGCCTGAAAGCCCAACTGGCCGCCGAACTGGAACTGAGCGGCGTGCAAGTGCCTGATTTCGGTTAGGTTGGCGACTGTTTACCTGGCCGCCACTTCCATCGGCAGGGTTACCCGGACTTCCAGGCAGTCCATTTTCTGGCGTTCAAGGAATTTGCAAGCCCGGTAAGCGGAATTTTTGGCAACGCCGACGACGCGGGCGCGATATAATACGCGGCCGCTTTTCTTGTACAGCGGTGACACCATAATCTCGCCTTCAGCCAGATACGATGGCGCCAGACCCACGGCCTTGGCGGCGATGTCGATGGCGGGTTGGCGTTGGCGGTACGCGCCTACCTGAACGCCCCAAACGGTTTGTCCTCTGCGGCTAAGAATTTTGTTGGCTCGCGATGCCACCACAATGTCCGGTTTGCGAACCGGTGCAGGTGTAGGCTTTGCACCGTCTGTCTTTGCTTTGGCCATAACCGTTGGCACAATCGTTGGAATGTCTTCGGGCACATAGCTGGCAGCAACCCGGTCAAGTTTGGCGAAACTTTTGTTAAGCAACGTCGTCATGTGGCGGTTGCGCAGCTTGGCCGTCTTGCCCCCGAACACCACGCCGATCAGGCGCTGGTTGCCGCGTTTGACCGATGTAACCAACTGAAATCCAGACGCCCGGATATAGCCGGTCTTGATGCCGTCGGTGCCTTCATAGGTGGTCAGCAACGTGTTGTGGGTCTTGTGAACCTTGCCCTGAAGCTTGAAGTTGGTTTGCGAGAAATAGCCATAGCGATGGGGGAAATCGCGCATCAGTGCGTGGGCCAATGTTGCCATGTCGCGCGCGGTGGAAAGTTGTGCGCGGTGCGGCAGGCCAGAAGCGTTGCGAAAGATGGTGCGGTTCATGCCCAGTTTGCGGGCTTTGGCGGTCATGATCAGCGCAAACTTGCGTTCAGTCCCGCCCATGTGCTCGGAAACGGCGGACGCAACATCGTTAGCCGACTTTACCGCCAGCGACAGGATCGCTTCCTTGACGCTGATGGACTTGCCGGCGGCAATGCCAAGTTTTGAAGATGGCTGGCGGGCGGCGCGGCGCGAAAAGACGACGCGATCGCTCATATGCATGCGGCCTTGTTCAATCGCTTCGAACATCAGATACAGCGTCATCATCTTGGTCAGCGACGCCGGATAATTGCGCGTGTCTGCGTTGACTTCGTGGAGGATCTCGCCGTTGCTGGCGTTGATCACAAACGATGCGTATTTGGCTTGGGCGGGAAGGGCGGTGAGAACAAACATGAACGCGAGCGCCAGCGCGATGCACACGTGCGCGCGACCTTTCAGGGCGGACCGGATGGGTCGCGTTTGGCTCATAGGTTTCACACTCTCTCCGGTTTCACGTCTTCACGTCTTTTTTTTCCGGGCGTCCCCCGTGTCAGCAGTGACACGCGCCGCGGAAGTTACTTAAGCAACATACCGTTCACCACCATCCTGACAAGTCCCGAATAATAAAGGGTTAAAGGCTGCAATATGGGCCGATGCCCGGTTTGAATTGTGCGCCGCACAATATATTATTGACCAATGCTGCACTGCACAATATATTGAAGCTGACAGATATCCTGATTTTGGAGCAATCCCATGGCGGGCGCTAATAAAGGCAATAAAAACAACAGCAAGACCACCGATTCCCCGTTTGGCGATGCCTTTGTGCAAGGTGCTGATCTGGCCCTGAAACAGGTTGAAGCCGCCGCCGGGGCATATCAACAGGGCATGGATGCCTGGCTTGGCGCCATGACAAACACGATGGCAGGCACGGTTGAAAGCTTTGCGCCAGGTGAAATGGCTTCAAATGATTTGAATGAAGATATGAAAGCGGCCCGTGGGGTCTTTGATGCGTGGCATCAGGGCACGCGCCAGCTCAGCGATCTTTGGCTTGAACACACCGTGGCCCAGGCCCGCTTCAGTGCCGACGCCGTTCACCAACTGGCCGCCAGCGCGACCCCTGAGGCCTTTGCCGAAACCCAAAAAGCCTTGACAATCAAAGGCTTCGAAAAGGCCCACGGTGCCACCGATGAAGTCGTCAAAGCCGCCATCGGGGTCGCGGATGCAATCGCCAAGCCCGCGATCCGGCGCGCCGCTGAAAAGTTCAGCTAAATAAACAGAATAATAAAGGCTGCCGGTTCTGGCATTCCACCCCCCCCCGGAAAGCAGGACCTCCCCCCTAAAGGCAGCCAAAAGCCCGGTCACTTCATTAATTGACGTGGCCGGGCTTTTTAACGTCTTTTTGTCGCAAGAGCTGACGCATCGACTTGCCGCAGGGCCACAATGACCCCATATATCCCTAGGTTTTCCGGGCATTTTCAGCACCGGAAAATCGCGTTATGATCTATAGGCACGGGCGCAGATTCGCCCGCCCAAATGCGCCAACAAATGGAGTTCACATTGAGCGACGCGAACGGAAACAACAACGACAGTGCCGATGGTCCCAACACCGGCCCCAACACCGGGCTGGCGGTCAAGTCGCGGCCCAAGACCAAGAAGCCTTCCATGTACAAGGTCTTGATGCTCAATGACGACTACACGCCCATGGAATTCGTGGTTCATGCGCTGGAGCGGTTTTTCAGCAAAAACCAGGAAGAAGCCATGCGCATCATGCTGCACGTTCACCAAAAAGGCGTCGGCATCTGTGGCGTGTACACCTACGAAGTTGCCGAAATGAAGTCGAGCCAGGTTATGGATCTGGCCCACCAACACCAGCACCCGCTGCAATGCACCGTTGAAAAGGACGCTTGAAACCACATGCTTTCACGCAATCTTGAACAGACCCTGCACCGCGCACTGTCAACCGCCAGCGATTTCCGCCACGAGTTTGCGACGCTGGAACATCTTTTGTACGCGCTGACCGAAGACCGCGACGCGGTTGCGGTGATGAAGGCGTGTGATGTCGATATGGAAAAGGTCCGTGCAGACATCCTTGATTTCCTGCAAAACGAATTTAACGCTGAGCCGGCCGAACACCAGGAAGACCCAAAGCCCACATCCGGTTTTCAGCGCGTGATACAGCGCGCCATCATTCATGTGCAATCTTCGGGGCGCGAAGAAGTTACCGGCGGCAACGTCCTTGTGGCGCTTTTTTCCGAACGTGAATCCCACGCGGTCTTTTTCCTGCAAGAACAGGAAATGACCCGCCTTGATGCGGTCAATTACATTTCTCACGGCATTGCCAAGGCTCCCGGCTTTTCAGAAGGCCGCACCGTGCATGGCGCGGACGAAGAAGGCGAAGACGAAGAACCGGTCAAAAGCGGCCGCGAAGCGTTGGACGCGTATTGTGTGAACTTGAACGAAAAAGCCTTTGATGGGCGCATTGACCCGTTGATCGGGCGCGAACCTGAAATTGAGCGCACCATTCAGGTGTTGTGCCGCCGCACCAAGAACAACCCGCTGTATGTGGGCGACCCCGGCGTTGGCAAAACCGCCATCGCCGAAGGTTTGGCGTTGCGCATCACCAAGGGCGAAGTGCCTGAAGTGCTGAACGACGTGAAGATCTGGGCGCTGGATATGGGATCGCTGCTGGCGGGAACGCGCTATCGCGGCGATTTTGAAGAACGCCTCAAGGCCGTCATCCGCGAACTGGAAGCCGAAGTCGACAACGTGTTGTTTATCGATGAAATTCACACCGTGATCGGTGCTGGGGCCACATCTGGCGGGTCGATGGATGCGAGCAACATTTTGAAGCCTTCGCTGGCCGCAGGCGCGCTGCGTTGCATGGGGTCCACCACGTACAAGGAATATC
This sequence comes from Thalassospiraceae bacterium, assembly GCA_030637205.1. Lineage (GTDB taxonomy): Bacteria > Pseudomonadota > Alphaproteobacteria > Rhodospirillales > Magnetovibrionaceae > DAOVVL01. Next base: position 4,155 of record DAOVVL010000224.1, read on the forward strand.
G
>DAOVVL010000187.1 GCA_030637205.1 Thalassospiraceae bacterium
ACACCGCCTGAGGGGCGCGCAAATACCATGTCGGTGGCGATCAGGAACAGCAATATACCACCCGCCACCCGCATGGCGGCCAGCGATATGCCAAGGCTTTCCAGCATCGCGCCGCCAAACAACGCGAACAGAATTAAGATGATGGTGGCAATGGTGATGGATTTAAGCGCAATGGCGCGCCGTTCGGCAGGCGTGGCATTGGGTGTCAGGGCGGCAAAAATCGCCGCCACATCAACCGGGCCGATGGTGGCGAAAAAGGTGGTGAAGGCGATAAGGGCTGCTTCTTGCATGGGCTGGACGGTATCACAAAAGGGTTGTCGTGGCCCATTCGCTTTTATTGGCTTTTCTTGGCTTTCAGTAAGGCGATCTGGTAAAACCCTTACATGTCCGAAGCATCCATTACGTACCTGAAAAACCACGAAACCGAAGCGCGCCTTGATATGGCGCCGCCCAAGCCGATCCGCCATGGCGGTAATCTGGCGGCAGCCACGCAGCGCTTTGGCGAACCTGAATGCGGGACGTGGCTGGATCTTTCCACCGGCATCAATGCGTGTTCATACCCGTTGCCAGCGATGCCGGGCGCGGTTGCCCAGCGCCTGCCCGATGGGGGCGATTTTGAAAACCTGCTGACTACGGCCAGAACCTATTACGGCGTTCCGCAAGATGCGCACATTGTTGCAGCCCCCGGATCGCAGGCATTGATCCAGGCGGTGCCAAATTTATATGCGCCCGCAAGTGTCGCCATCCTGGGCCCCACGTACGCCGAACACGCGCCCAGTTGGGCCGCGTGCGGCCACCGGGTGGAAGACGCGCCGTCGTCATGCGCCCTGTCAGTAACCGGGGCAGCAGCCGGGTGGGATTACACCGTGGTGGTCAACCCCAACAATCCTGATGGCCGCATCCAGCCACCCGACGGCCTGGCGGCGTTTGGCGCAGAGCTGTTTGAGCGCGGCGGGGCGTTGATTATCGACGAAGCCTTTTGTGATGTGTCGCCCAAAAGTTCAACCGTTGCTTATTCAGGCAAGCCGGGGCTGGTGGTGCTTAAATCATTTGGCAAGTTTTTTGGCCTGGCCGGCATGCGATTGGGCTTTGCCATTTGTGATCGCGATACGGCCCAGCGCCTTAAAAAGCGTTTGGGGCCGTGGGCGGTATCGGGGCCTGCGATCTGGGCGGCAACGCTGGCCATGAACGATCAGGCATGGATTGCGAACACGCGCGCACGCCTGAAACTTGATGCGGCGCGCATGGATGCGCTTTTGTTGGGCGCAGGTTTTGAAATTGTTGGCGGCACGCACTTGTTCAGGCTGGGCGCACACGCCCAAGCCCGCGATATTTATGCTGCGTTGGGGGCTAAGGGAATTCTCACCCGCCCGTTTGATGAAAACGCTTCGTGGCTGCGCTTTGGCCTGCCCGGTGATGAAGGCGCATGGCAACGGTTGCAAGCGGCACTCAACCGATAATCAAATTCGGGCTTATAACTTACCCGTGATGACAATATTGGACACGATTGCGCCCAACAAAACGACGATGCACATAAACATCAATATCGTATAGCGGTGAACATTGCCTTCGCGCTTACTTTTGACGTCGCGAATCTTGATGTAGAGCGAGGAAAAATTTTTCTCGATCTCAACCAGGCGGCGGATTTCGTTGAATTGCCAGAATTGATACATCGAGAGGACAAATATGGCGCCTATCGCGAGCACAATCGTCAACATGCCCAGCAGCCTGACCAAATTGCGGTCCGACGCGCCGTAAAACGCCAGCGCGATCAGCGCGCCAAACACCAGCAGCGAAGAACCCACGGTGCGCCATTGAATGTTCTTGGCAAACAGAATCGCTCGCGAAGACTGATTGTGCATCATGCGCAGTTCCTCGTGCGTCATCTCGTCCAGGCTTGAAGGCGAATTTTCAAACGACGCCCTTGCGTCGTCGTCGTCGTCTCTGTCTACGCCTCTGTCTACGATATCTGCCATGATTTGCCCCCAAGTTTGATAGTCACAGAATGGAAACTCAGAAACGTTATGTTATGGCGATCTTGGCGTGATGGCGACAAAAATCATTCAAGCCCAGTAGAGTTCGTTCTCCTGCCTGTGTATCGCCTGGGATCGTTCGCTTAACGTTTCTGAGTGCGCCAGCTATTGGGGCGTCTTATTCGCCAAGTACGCTGCGGCGTTCTTCAAATTCTTCCTTGTCGATTTCCCCGCGCGCATAACGCTCCTTGAGAATATCAAGCGGTGCGCGTCCCGGTGGTGCGTGGTGTGACGGCTGTGCGCCGTGCCCCATCCCGCCAAGCCAGCGCACCAGAAGGACAACCAGCGCAATCACAACAACGAAAATTACGATCATGAAGATTGGGCCAAAAATTATGTGAGACCATCCTCCGCCCCAGTTCATCATGTGCGAGCCATAACCATGCCTGAAGGTTTCCTGGGCCCAGACACTGGCCGGTGCCATGACGAGGCTAGCCAGCACAATTGACGCCATAAATATTCGGTTTTTTATCATGTCATTAATTCCTTTCCATCATATCGGTTTTTAACGCGACTTCGCCGTGCGCCTTCGATGGTCTCTTTTTGATTTGCCAAATTGTATCATTGATACAGGTTTCGCGCCTATCAACTTTCGTTGCAGGGGCTTCAAACGTAAGGTAGTGGCTATATGCAGACGCCCCGGGGCGGATTAGTCAAAGCTCGATCATGTCGCCGTGGCGCTGACACGCGGCCTCGGCCAGTTCGACAAAATAATCGGTAATTTCTTCAGGAGATTTGACCGTTTGCGGGTCTTCGCCGGGCATCGCTTCGGCGCGCATGGCGGTGCGGGTGCCGCCGGGGTTGATCAGGTTTACGCGCACGTTGGATTTTTTGGTTTCTTCGGCGTAAATGCCGCTGAGCATTTCAAGGGCTGCTTTGGAAACCGCATAACTGCCCCAATAGGCGCGCGCCATATGGCCAACGCTGGACGTTACAAATATGACCCGCCCGGCATCGGACTGGCGCAGCAGGGAATCGAAACTGCGGATCAGCCGCCAGTTGGCCGTGAGATTTACCGCCATGACCTGATCCCACGTTTTGGGATCGATGTGGCCCAGCGGGGATAGCTGGCCCAGCACCCCGGCGTTGCCGACCAGAATGTCGAGCTTTTTAAACCGTTCATAAACCGCCGCGCCCATCTGGTCGATCAGTTCAAAATCGGTGATGTCGGCGGGCACCAGTGTCGACGGTGTGCCGCCATTGATTTCCTGGATTTCATCGTCAAGTTCTTCCAGCGCGCCCTGGGTGCGGGCCGTCAGGATCAGGTGCGCGCCTTCACGCGCAAACCGTTTGGCCACCGCACGGCCGATGCCGCGTGAAGCCCCGGTAATCAGCGCGATGCGGCCTTCTAATCGTTTTGATGAAGCGGCCATGCGGTCTTTTAAGCCTCGGATAAAAGGGATAGCTGTTCGGGTCCGGGGTTGCCTTCGCGGTCCACCAGCGCGATCGGGTATTCGCCGGTAAAACACGCATCGCAATACTGCGGACATTCATCGTTGCGGCTTTGCTCGCCAACCGCGCGATACAGGCCGTCGCGGCTGATGAACGCAAGGCTGTCGACGCCGATTTCCTTGGCCATTTCCTCGACCGTGAAGCGCGCCGCCATCAGCTTGCTCTCGTTGGGCGTGTCGATGCCGTAAAAACACGAATGTTTGGTCGGCGGACTTGAAATGCGCATGTGGACTTCAGATGCGCCTGCATTGCGAACCATTTCAACGATCTTGATCGATGTGGTGCCGCGCACGATGGAATCGTCGACCAGCAACACCCGTTTGCCTTTTAAGTGCGCAGCATTGGCATTGTGTTTCAGGCGTACGCCCAAATGGCGGATGCTGTCGGTGGGTTCGATAAAGGTCCGCCCGACGTAGTGATTGCGGATAATGCCCAGCTCGAACGGGATGTTGGCTTCTTCTGCGTAACCAATGGCGGCGGGCACCCCGGAATCGGGAACCGGCACAATCATATCAACATCAACATGGCTTTCGCGGGCCAGCTCATGGCCAATTTTTTTGCGCACATCGTATACGTTCAAGCCGCCCATGACGCTGTCGGGCCGCGCGAAATAAATATGTTCGAAAATGCAGAAGCGTGGCGGCACGGGGGTAAACGGCTTGAAACTTTCCAGGCCCCGCTCTTCGCTGATGACCACGACCTCGCCGGGTTCCACGTCGCGCACATATTCAGCGCCGATGATATCCAGCGCACACGTTTCAGACGCCATCACCCACGCATCGCCCGAACGCCCCAGCACCAGCGGGCGTACGCCCAACGGGTCGCGCGCCCCGATCAGTTTTTCGCGCGTCAGTGCCAACAGCGAATACGCGCCTTCAACACGTTTCAGGGCATCGACCAGACGGTCCATGACCTTGCGGTAATCGCTGGTTGCGACCAGATGCAGGAAAGTTTCACTGTCGTTGGTCGATTGGAAGATGCAGCCTTCTTCAACCAGATCACGGCGCAGGGTGCGCGCATTGGTCAGGTTGCCGTTGTGTGCGATGGCAAAACCGCCGAACACCAGATCGGCGAACATGGGCTGTACGTTTCTCAGCACCGTCACGCCGGAAGTCGAATAACGCACATGGCCAATGGCCATCGGCCCGTTCAGGCGGTCGATCAGGTCTTCTTCATTAAAGTTATCGCCAACCGTGCCCATGGCGCGGTGGGAATGGAAATGTTTG
>DAOVVL010000289.1 GCA_030637205.1 Thalassospiraceae bacterium
TCAAACCGATGACGCGGATTTAAACGTCGCCGAAGCGGCGTTAATACTTGCGGCGCATGAATTGTTTGGCGGGGTTCGCCTGAACAGTTATCGCCGCCATCTGGAAAGGCTGGTCACCGATGTTCGTGACTACGCCGCGGGCGAGTTAAGCGATCCCAACCTGGTTGCCGAAGGCATGCAACAAGTTCTGGCCAAACGTTATGGTTACGCCGGAACCTATAACGTGTTTGAAACCGACCAGAGCGCCAACCTGATCCACACCATTGACAGCAGGCGCGGCAACGGCGGCACGCTGTGCGTAATTTACTTACATGTCGCGCGCGAATTGGGCATGGATGCTGAAGCCATTGATTTTCCACCGCGCCCATTGATTGCGGTAACCGCACCGGGCGGGCGCATCCTGATCGATCCCTACGCAGGTGGCGAACCCGTTGAAGCCCCGGCCATGCGCGCCATGATGAAAGACCTGTTTGGTGAACGCACCGAATTGCGCCCACGCCACATGCGCGAAATTGGCAACCGCAATTTGTTGTTACAATTACAAGGCGACATCAAACACCAGCACCTTCGCACCGCCGCCACCGAAGCGGCTTTGGCAACGGTAGAGCGCATGTTAATGATCGCGCCGGCCCAATCCAGCCTGTGGCGCGAAGCCGGAATTTTGCATGCGCGCATGGATCAGGTAAACGATGCGGTTCAGGCTTTGGAAAAGTTTCTGGACCTGCCCGGCAATGATGATCACCGCTACGAGACGTCCAAGATGCTGCAACGGCTTTACAGTCGCCTCGAAAATTAACAGGACGAATTAACAGGACGCATTAAAAAGGAGCTTCGCATGGCTTTAAAAGTCGCCCTGCAAATGGACCCGGTGGAAAACATCGACATCGATGCCGACAGCTCGTTCGTGATCGGCACGGAAGCACTGGCGCGCGGGTTTGAGCTTTATTATTACCGCCCCCAGGATTTAAGCCTTGATGGCGCGCGCGTGGTGGCAAAATCATGGCGGCTGGAACTGCGCGCAGAACAGGGCAATCACTACACGCTGTCAGAAGAAAAGCAGCGCGATTTATCCCAAATGGATGTGGTGCTGTTGCGACAGGACCCGCCGTTTGACATGTCTTATATCACCACCACCTATTTGCTCGACCTGATCCACCCCAAAACGTTGGTGGTCAATGACCCCACCGAGGTGCGCAGCAATTCAGAAAAGCTTTATACCGCGCGCTTTCCGGGCCTCATTCCCCCGGCACTGGTCAGCCGCGACCGCGCGCAAATCGATGCGTTCAGGAAAAAGCACAAAGATATCATCTTAAAGCCGCTTTACGGCAACGGCGGCGCGGGGGTGTTTCATGTAGGGCCTGATGATGAAAACATCAACGCGCTGCTGGAAATGTTTTTGGACAACAGTCGCGAACCGGTAGTGGTGCAGGCGTACCTTGCCGACGTGCGCGCGGGCGACAAGCGCATCATTTTAATTGATGGTGAACCCATGGGCGCGATTAACCGCATCCCGGCCGATGGCGACGCGCGCGCCAACATGCACGCGGGCGGACAGGCGGAAAAAAGCGACCTCACAACCCGAGAAAAAGAAATCTGCGCCCAGCTAGGCCCGGATTTGAAAAAGCGCGGGCTGATATTTACCGGCATTGATGTGATCGGCGGGTACTTAACGGAAATAAACGTGACGTCGCCCACCGGCTTTCAGGAAATTCGCCGCTTTGATGGGCGCAAGCTGGAAGCGGACCTGTGGGACGCGATTGAGGCGCGGCTGGATAAATAGCCAGACATAACCGCAAGAAACGGAATGCGCGCCCCGGCGCAAAACGCCATCATCATCTGAGGACCGAACCCAACGCTCAGTGAAGGTGCTCGCATGACCGCAAATTCCACCATCAACAAATCCATGACAGCCCATGAATGGGGCCTGTTAATTGCGCTTTCTGTTTTGTGGGGGGCGTCGTTTTTTTTCAATGGCGTTGCGGTTCGCGAACTGCCGACGTTCAGCGTGGTGGTGGTGCGTGTCATGTTGGGTGCGATCACGCTGTTGATCGTGATGCGTTTCATGGGTCAACGCATGCCCGGCGGGGGCGTGGTCTGGCGGGCTTTTTTCGCTATGGGTTTTTTAAACAACGTTATTCCCTTTTGCCTGATCGTGTGGGGCCAGGCACATCAGGCGTCAGCCGTGGCGTCGAATCTCAATGCGACCACGCCGTTGTTCACGGTAATTGTCGCGCACTTTTTCACATCAGATGAAAAAATAACGCGCGGAAGATTGCTGGGTATCGCCTTGGGATTTTGCGGCGTGGTTGTCATGTTTGGCGGCGACACCCTGCAGGGTTTGGGTCTGAATGTTTTGGCGCCGCTGGCGTGTCTGGGGGCTGCGTTGGCGTATGGATTTGGCGGCGTGTATGGGCGGCGTTTCAAAAAACTGGGCGTGACACCCATGGCCACCGCCACCGGACAGGTGTGTGCGTCCAGCGTGATTTTATTTCCGGTGATGTTAATTGTTGATCAGCCGTGGGCTTTGCCCATGCCAAGTTTGGCGGCGATGGGTGCGCTGGTGGGGCTGGCGGTATTATCAACGGCGCTGGCGTATATTTTATATTTTCGAATTCTTGAAACCGCTGGGGCAACGAACCTGCTGCTGGTCACATTCCTGATTCCCATCAGTGCAATACTTTTGGGTGTTATGATTTTGGGCGAAGTTCTGTTGGCCAAACATATTGCGGGCATGGTGTTGATCGGCAGCGGGCTGATCGCCATTGACGGGCGCGCGTGGCGGACCTTCACCGCGCGCCAACAAGCTTGAGGGGCCAGAAGTTAAATCAATGCACCGAGAACTTTTTGTTCACGCCTAACTGCACCAGCGGATCGTACGTGACAAACGACCAGTCATGGTCAGGCGAAATGTGCGCGAACCTCTCAAGGCGCGCCTTGGCTTTGGTGACGTTGCCGCTGGCATGCTCAACAAGTTGCTGATCGCGAAAAATAGCGTAACGCACCAGTGATGTCGGTTGATGGCTCATTTAAGGGTCTCCGCCAATGGGGCCAGATCTTACTTCACCCTCATTCCCGCAATCGTCGTGCCAGTCTGCTTATGGGCCTTGTTTGTGGCCTTTTTATGGGCAAAAGCACCCAAAACAGCCATTTTTTCCCTTGGGAGGGGCGGGCGGCACGGGCGGCACGGCTTGCATTTCGCCAATGCCACACGCGCGCGCTGGCAAAATGCGTGGGGGCCGCGCGATGGTCA
>DAOVVL010000216.1 GCA_030637205.1 Thalassospiraceae bacterium
CAGGCGATTTTGACTGCTGAACGCTTGAAGAAAGATCGCCGCGAAGGCCTGCACGATTTTGTCGCGATACTTCGCGGCGAAGAAGGCTAATCCAGCGCGCGCGCGAGGCTGGCAAATTCCACAACGCTTAGTTCTTCGGCGCGGCGCGTTTCTTCAATGCCCAGTGCGGCTAAATCCAAGGCAAAGCTTTTCAGCGACTGGCGCAACATCTTGCGTCGTTGGCCAAACGCCGCCGCCACAATCCGTTCCATGTGATCCCACTTGGCCGGGGCTTGCGGGCCACGGCGCGGGGTCAAGGTTACGACTGTGGACATAACCTTGGGCGGCGGGGTGAAGGCCTTGCGGTCGATGTTAAACTCGATTTTTGTTTCGCACAGCCATTGGGTCATCACCGAAAGGCGGCCATAAGCCTTGGTGCGCGGCACCGCCACCAAACGTTCGGCAACTTCTTTTTGAAACATCAAGGTGAAGCCCTGATAGGCATCTACATTTTTCAGCCAGCCGATCAGAAGCGGCGTTGCAACGTTGTAGGGCAGGTTCGCCATCACACGTCTGGGTGCGGGTGCCAGCGTTTCAAGATCGCATTCCAGCGCATCGCCTTCGATCAACTTAAAACGATCCGGGTAGGCGTCTTTAAGATAGCCGAGCGCCTCGATGCAGCGCCCGTCGCGTTCAACCGAAATCACGCTTGCTGCGTCCGTTTTTAAAATGGCCCGGGTCAGCCCGCCCGGTCCGGGTCCGACTTCGATCACGTTCACGCCTGCCAGATCGCCTGCGGTGCGCGCAATGCGGTACGTCAGGTTCAGGTCCATCAGAAAGTTCTGTCCCAGTGATTTCAATGCGCCCAGTTCAAACTGGCTGACAATGTCGCGAAGTGGCGCCAGGCCATCAAAGCTTTCGCCGCTCATCGGGCGGCGCTTTCATCGTTGGCAGTTCTGGCGGTGTGCATTTGGGCGGCGGTCAGGATGGCGGTGCAAAGGCTGTCAGGGCGCGCAACGCCTTGGCCCGCGATGTCAAAGGCGGTGCCGTGGTCGGGCGAGGTGCGCACGAACGAAAGGCCCAGCGTGATGTTGACGCCTTGATCAAAGCCGATGGTTTTGAGCGGGATCAAGCCCTGATCGTGGTACATGCACAGCGCCACATCGTAATGGCCGCGCGCGTCTTTGGTGAACAGGGTATCGGGCGGCTTGGGGCCTTCGATGTGAAGGCCTTCGCTTTTAAGGCGCGCGATGGCAGGCGCAATGATGGTGGCTTCTTCACTGCCCATGGCGCCGGCTTCACCCGCATGGGGGTTCAGGCCCGCCACCCAAATGCGCGGTTGGGCAATGGCAAAGTCGCGTTTCAACGCATCGTTTGTGACACGCGCCACATGTTCAATGGCACTGGCCGTGAGGTTTTGTGTGGCCTCACGCAAGGATAGATGCACGCTGGCCAGCACCACGCGCAACTCAGGCGATGCCAGCATCATCACCGGCGCATCCTTGGTGCCCGCAAGGTGGCCGAGAAATTCGGTGTGACCGGGAAAGTCAAAGCCGCCTTGGTGCAAGGTCGCCTTATGGATGGGGTTGGTCACCACCGCACCGGCGCGACCTTCAAGGGCAAACTGGACCGCGCGTTCGATCGAACGCATCACACATGGCGCATTGGCAACATTTGGCACACCGGGTTTTACTTTGGCCACCAGCGGTTCAGCCAATACCGGCAGTGCTTCATCAAAGGTTTTGTCCGCCGCTTCGGGGGACTGGATTTCCTTGACCGGGATGTCGAGTTTCAACTTACGCGCAAGGGCGCGCAGGCGATCGGGATCGTCAATTAAAAAGAAGGTAGGCAGTTTGCGGCGGCTTCGCATCTGCCAGCTTTTCAGGGCAATCTCGGCGCCGATGCCCGCAGGCTCGCCCATGGTCAAAGCGATTGGGGCGATGGGGGTAAGCGGCGTCAAAGACGCACATCCACAAATGCTTCGCGCATCAGGTCACGAAGATAGCTGCGCGCGGCAACGTCCATGCGTTGGCCGATCAAACGCGAGCGGACGTTTTTACGAACGACTTCCATGTCCAGTCCCTGGTCTTCGCGTTCACAAATCATCATCACCGCCAACCCGCCACCGGTTGCGATGGGGGGGCTGGCCTTTCCGGGCGCTAGGTTGCCCAATACGGCACGCATATTTGCCGGCAGCACCGAAAGTTTTACGGTGCCCAGGCTTCCAGACAGGGGGGAGCCATATTTTTGTGAAACGCTTTCGAGCTGTGTGCAGGTCGTTATAGCGTTGGTTAAATCCTGAAGTTGCGCACTTTTTTGTGCGCGTTCCGTATTGGTTGGGTTTTTGCCAAGCGAAATATGAAATTGCGTTAACTTCAGCGTGGCGTCCCCACGGCCAAGGCCTGCGCTGGTCCGTGTATTGCGCAACAAAACCAGATAATAACCGCCCAGTGTGCGGATCGGAAGCGACACCTGACCGGGTTTCATGGCGCGTACCACGCGCAGCTTTTCCGGATCGATTTGGCTGGTTTGCAGCCATCCCAAATCACCGCCCGTGGCGGCAGAAGGGGCGCGGGAAAAGTTCCGAACCATTTGTGGAAAGGGCGCGCCTTTTTGAATTTGTTCCAACAAGCCGATGGCCGTCTGGCGCACTTGCGTATCGTCGCTGGGTTTTAGAACCGGAAGGAACAGTTCGGCTAGGTGGTATTGTGGTTTGCCCTCGTTACTTTTGATTTGTTCGATGACTTCATCAATTTCGTCATCGCCAATTCTTACTTTTGGAAGCAGAACCCGACGCACAACCTTGTTCCATGCAATTTCGGCTTCCGTTCTTGTCGTCAACGTGGAAATAGGCACATTGATTCGGCGTAAAAATGCGCCAAGTCCACCGGGCGGCATTCCGTTTCGTTGTTCGATTGATACAATCCGTGCCTGAACTTCCTCGCTTGTGACTTTCAGCTCAAGTCGAAGGGCTTCTTGTTGCATGAGCCGTTCTTCAATCAGGGTGCGAAGAATTTCCGGCGCCATGCGGCGGCGAGTTTGCGGGCCGTCCTTAATGCGCGATGATGCAATCACCAACACCATTCTTGTTTCAAGATCAAGAAACGAAATCGCCTCTTCGTTTACAACTGCGGCGATGCGCATTCCCTGCTGTGGGGCGGTCTGGGCAAATGAAGGCTGCGGGGCGCTCGATACGCATAGCGCAAAGGCGCCAAATCCAAGGATCAAATGACGTACGGAAATGCCAAAAAGGCGTTTCATATCAGCTAGTTGTTTGGTTTGACTGCGCATGTGTGAAGGGTTCTCTGGTTGGTTGGAATGATGCCATCTTAACGCCACTAACTAAGATCCGGCAAATGCCTAGGTTCAACTGCCACCCAGCAACGACTGGCTGGTTTTGACCTCGCCAAGGGTTTTGAAAACGAGGCGGAACAGGATGCTGTCATTGGGTTTAATCTCGCGATCCTGATAAAATGAACGGGTGAGCGTTGCGTCAAAGGTGAAGCACTCATCATCGTAAACAAAGCCCAAACTGGCTTTGCGTTGGCCGCCGTCTTGTGTCAGGTCGTAAACGCCATTGAATTTTGTGCTCCAGGTATCAGAAATTTTGTAACCGAGCCGGTAATTGATTTCTTCGCGGCCCTGGAATTCGATATCGGCCAGTGAATTGAAGAACACATAATTCGATCCATAGGAAATGTCGTCGTACCTGCCGTTCAAACCGATTTCGTTGCTGCTGAACGATAAAGCACTTTTATCAATTCGAGTGCGATACAGCAGATCAAAACGTGAATTCGGGCTGACCTTAACCATGCCGACAAAATCGGAAAAATTGTCTTCAAGCCCGGAACCTTCACCAAAGGTGTCGTCCGCCTTTAACCGATAACTTTGGCCAAACATCAGGTTGGTCGATCCGCCATTGTCGCCATATACGCCCCATTTCACGCCGTAGTTGATGCGCGGGCCGCTTTCGATTTTATCAAAGCCGGCATAACGGTTGGTTGAAAACAGGTTTGATTCATTAAAATCAAACGCAAGGCTGTCTTCATTGGGTATCTTTTGCGAATTGGCGCCATAGGGGCTGATCACCACCTGTGCCATCGGTTCCAGAACTTCGGTCACACTTTGCGTTCGTTTGGCCATTGGCCAGCTCCAGTCCAATGCCAGTTGCGGCTGGATCCGGTACGTGGCCCCGGAATAAAGCCCGCTCGCCTCGCCGGTATGGGGCTGGTCGGTGGCATGGAATAC
>DAOVVL010000206.1 GCA_030637205.1 Thalassospiraceae bacterium
GAAGTCATGGGCCGTTTTGCGCTGGAAATTACGTGCCGCCACATTGACGGCTGCCGCGACCCGCTGGAAAATGCGCACAATGTATATGTGTTGCTGGAAGCCGATAGCGCCGATGCCACCGCAGACATGAACGGCGAATTACAAGCTGCCCTTGGTGACGTTTTGCAACAAGGTCTGGCCGAGGATGCCGTGATCGCGCAGAACGAAAGCCAGCGTGAGAATTTCTGGCGGCTGCGCGAGTCCATTCCCGAAGCCCAGAAATTTGAGGGCGGCTCGATCAAGCATGACGTCGCGGTCCCGGTTTCAAAGGTGGCACAATTTATTGAGCGCGCCTTGGAACAGGTGAAGCGCGAACTTCCCGACGTGCGTCCGGTTATGTTTGGCCATCTGGGCGATGGCAACCTGCATTTCAATATGTCCCAGCCCAAGGGCGCCGATGCGAAAGCCTTTATGCAAAACTGGGGGCGCATTAACCGGCTGATGCACGATCTGGCGCATGAAATGGGCGGCACTTTTTCAGCCGAACACGGCATCGGAATTTTGAAAACCGGTGATATGGAACGCTATAAATCGGCGACAGAAATCGACCTGATGCGGGCCCTGAAAGAGGCGCTTGATCCCAAAGCCATCCTCAACCCCGCAAAGGTGCTGCCCCTAGCTAAAAACAAGGCCAAAAGCACCCCCGAAGGAACCGGGAAAAAAGGCTGAATTCCTTGATTTTCTTGATTTTTCTCACCGAATCCCGCACCTTGGACACCACCTGGGCGACATGATCCCTGCGCGATGATTTACCGCCCCTAACCCCTGCAACCGGCCCCAACACGTCGATGATGAACCGCATTTCAACTTACGTATTCAGACAGCTGCTGACCGGGCTGGTATTGGTCACGGTGGCGGTGACCTGCGTGGTGTGGTTGAGCCAGTCGCTGAGATTCGTGGAAATGATCGTGAACCGGGGTTTGAGCGCCACCATGTTCGTCACGCTCACGGGTCTGATGCTGCCCAATTTCCTGACCGTGATTTTGCCCATCGCGTTATTTATTGTCGTCACGTTTTCCTATCACAAAATGATCATGGACCGCGAGCTGGTCGTGATGCGTGCCGCCGGATTAAGCCAGCTGGCGTTGTCGCGCCCGACTGTTCTGCTGGCCATGCTGATCGTGTTCATCGGCTATGCGCTTTCATTGTATATGGTACCGGCATCATACGAAAAGTTCCGCGATATGCAGTGGGATATTCGATACAACTTTTCGCAAGTTTTGCTGCGCGAAGGCACGTTCAACGAAGTATCCAAAGGGATTACCGTGTATGTGCGAAAACGCCTGAGCGACGGGCAATTGTTGGGGATTTTAGCCCACGACAACCGCGATCGCAAAAAGGTCTATACCCTGATGGCCGAACGCGGCGCGATGGTCGAAACGGAAAACGGCGCGCGCGTGGTCATGTTCAACGGCAACCGCCAGGACCTCGACCCTAAAACCAATCAACTCTCGATGTTGTATTTTGACCGCTATGCCTTTGATTTGGAACGAGGAAAAGAATCGTCCGAAGGCCGGTTCCGCGAGCCGCGCGAACGCGCCATGAACGAATTGATTGATTTCAAGGACAAGAAAGTCAGAAACCCGGGCAAGTTTTATATGGAGCTGCACCGCCGCCTTGCCATGCCGTGGAGTGCATTGGGCTTTACCATGATTGCGCTGGCAAGCCTGATCAGTGGCAATTTCACACGCCGCAACGAAATCAATCGCGTGGTGTTGGCGATTGCGTTGGCGGGCGCTTACCAAACCGCACTGCTGGCGACCATGAACATTGCAGCGAAAGAACTAAGCCTGATCCCCATGATTTATGTGGTTACGTTTGCACCCATCATCATTGGCACCATCGTTTTGATGGCCCCCGGCACAACGCGCGCTGGCCCACGTACAAATACGGGCGGCACAGGCCTAGCCCAGGACGGGGCTTAAACGGGATGGAACCATGAGACTTTCCAGCACCCTATCGTTTTATATTGGCAGGAATTTCCTGTTTGCCTTCCTGTCCTTTTTCATTGGATTGCTGGCGCTGATCTTGTTGCTCGACAGTGTTGAATTGTTGCGCCGTGCGGCTTCCAAGCCCGATGTTTCAGCCAGTCTGGTTTTTGAAATGGCTTTGATGAAGCTGCCGCACATGGGCCAGTTACTGTTCCCGTTTGCAGTATTGTTCGGTGGCATGGCGGCATTTTGGAAACTTTCGCGTTCCAGCGAACTGGCCGTGACGCGCGCGGCGGGCATATCGGCATGGCAATTTCTGGTGCCGGTTTTGCTCATCGCCTTAGTGATGGGCCTGTTCAAGATTGCGGTTTTCAACCCATTGGCGTCGACGACCCTTAGCCGCTTTCAGGAATTGGAAGCGGTGAACCTGAAAGGCCAGAAAAGTTTTCTCGCACTTTCCTCAAGTGGCCTGTGGTTAAGACAGGGCAGCGAGGAAGGACAGGCGGTGGTTCATGCCAAAAGCATCCTGCAACAGGGCGAAAATGCTGAAATTCGAAACGTCATGGTGTTCTTATACAAACAAAACGACGTATTCGCAGGGCGCGTTGATGCATCGAAGGCAACGCTGGAACCCGGCAACTGGAAGCTGTCTAACGCCTGGATCAGCGCGCCTAACAAGCCAACCTACCATGCAGAAGAGTATTTTCTGCCCACCGACCTGACCATCGCCAAGATCCAGGATAATTTCGCCCCGCCTGAAACCATGTCCTTTTGGGACCTGCCTGATTTTATCGTGACCCTTGAAAAAGCCGGGTTTTCTGCCGTTCGCCACCGGCTTCACCTGCATTCGCTGCTGGCCTCACCGCTTTTGATGTGTGCCATGGTGCTGATTGCGGCCACCTTTACCCTTCGCCATTCGCGAAAAGGCACCCCCACCTTTATTATCGCCAGTGGCGTCATGGCCGGATTTTTGCTGTATTTCTTTTCTGATGTGGTATTGGCACTGGGGCTTTCTGAAAGTATCCCTGTGGTTCTGGCGGCGTGGTCGCCTTCAGGCATTGCCACTATGCTGGGGCTTGCCATGCTGTTGCATCTTGAGGACGGTTGATCGGTGATGAAACAAAACCATATCGCAGCGCGTTTGTTGCTGGCACTGGGGGTGCTGGTTTTGCCCGTGGGCGCGTTTGCACAGCAAGCCGATCAGCTTCCCATCAGCCTTAGTGCCGATGAAATGCAATACGACGAACAAAACGCCACGGTAACCGCGCACGGCAATGTCGAGATCAGCCACGAAAATCGCACCCTGCTTGCCGATTCCATCACGTATGATCGCACCAACGATGTGGTGCGCGCCGATGGCAACGTGGTTTTGCACTATCCCAATGGCGACGTGTTTTTTTCCTCGACCGCCGAGATTACGGGTGATTTGAAAAATGGCGTGATCGAGGATATTCGTGCCGTGCTTGCCGACCGTTCGCGCTTTGCCGCCAACCGCGCAGAACTGGTTGACGACAAAACCCTGACGCTGGAACGGTCCGTCTATACACGCTGTGAGCCATGTGAAGAAGACCCGACGCGCCCGCCGTTGTGGCAGCTAAAAGCGGTTAAGGTGGTCCACAACCGACAGGAAAAAATGGTCGAATACCACAGCGCGTGGATGGAAATCGCGGGCTTCCCGGTGGTCTACATCCCTTACCTCAGTTATCCCGACCCCACCGTCAAACGCAAAACCGGCCTGCTGACCCCCAGCTTTGGCAGCTCGTCTGATCTGGGAACTTTGGCCAAAATTCCTTACTTCATGGTGATTGATGATCACCGCGATGTGACACTGACCCCGATCCTCACCACCGGCGGCGGCAATGCCCTGGCCGGTCAGTACCGCGAGCGCATGACCAGTGGCGAAATCGTCGCCGACGCCAGCATGGCGCAGGCGTCGGGCAGTTCCACGTTGGGCCACATTGAAGCAAAAGCCGATTTCAATATTGATCGCACCTGGCGCTGGGGCGTTGAAGCCAACCGGGCGTGGGGCGATACCTATATGCGTCGCTACGGATTTGGCAACCAGACATCGCTCACCAGCCGCGGTTATCTGGAAGGATTTCGCGGCCGCAATTATGCGTCCCTTGAGACGCTGGCGTTTCAGGGGCTTGCCTCCACAGATGATGCCTCGACCACCCCGGTGGTGTTGCCGCTGGGCAAATTCAGCCACCAGGGCGAAGCCGATGCCTATGGGGCGTACACCACGCTGGATCTGAACATGGCGGCGTTGACCCGCAGCGAGGGAACCGATTCCAGAAGGTTTTCGGCCGATGTTGGATGGATGTTGCCGTACATCGCGCCTGCGGGCGACGTTTATAAACTGTCCGCCAATCTGCGCACCGATGTATTCCATGCCACCGA
>DAOVVL010000232.1 GCA_030637205.1 Thalassospiraceae bacterium
GAGCGCCGTGGGGATGATGATACGAATTTGTGCAAACTGGGTGGGTTGTGCGTTGGGAAACACCTGCAATCGGATTGCCTGCTCCGGTGCGCTGAGAATGTTGGCGCCGATTTGCAGCTGACAGACCGGGCAGTCCCACGGCATCTGGGTCTGTGTTTGGCCTCCATCGGCATTTCCATCGTCATGGATGATGCGCAGTTCCATCCCAAACTGGGTGCATATCACCACAACACCCGATGATGCGTCCGGCCCGCGGTCAAAAGCAGCCGCCTGTGCCATGCCTTGGCCCAGCGGCATCAAGACCTGAAGCACAATGGCCAATAGCGCCACACGGGCGGCGATCAGTTTGAGCGGGCGTTTGAATTGGCGGATCACGAAAGCTGAGACCTTGTTGTTGGAAAGGTGCGTCATTTTACGGGCCGATCATCTTCCCTGCCTTGTCCAAAGGCAAGTCGAAAAGCAAGGAATTATGGGCTTTTCGGGCTTAGCTGGCTTTGGCCGTCTTTTGCCGGGAACGTGCCGGGGCCATGACCTGCTTGGGGCTTTCATCAAACAGGTCGGCAAGTTCGCTCATAATGGTGCCACCCAGATCTTCGGCGTCCAGCAACGTGACCGCGCGGCTATAATAGCGCGTCACATCGTGGCCAATGCCAACGGCGATCAGTTCGATGTCGGACTTGGTTTCGATCCATCCAATAACATCGCGCAGGTGGCGTTCCAGATAATTGCCGGGGTTGGTGCTTAGCGTGGCGTCGTCCACGGGCGCGCCGTCCGATACCACCATCAGGATGCGGCGTTGCTCAGTGCGCCCAAGCAACCGGTTGTGCGCCCACATCAGGGCTTCGCCATCGATGTTTTCTTTCAAGATGCCTTCTTTGAGCATCAGGCCTAAGTTCTTGCGCGCGCGCCGCCACGGCGCGTCGGCCTGTTTGTAGATGATATGGCGCAGATCGTTCAGGCGGCCCGGATTTTCCGGCTTGTCTTTTTCGACCCACATCTCGCGTGATTTTCCGCCCTTCCACGCGCGCGTGGTGAAACCCAGAATCTCGACCTTGACGCCACAGCGTTCAAGCGTTCGCGCTAAAATATCGGCGCTGGTGGCTGCAATGGTGATGGGGCGACCGCGCATGGAACCGGAATTATCGATCAACAGCGTGACCACGGTGTCGCGAAAATCGGCGTCGAGTTCCTGTTTGAACGACAGCGGGTGCATGGGGTCTGTGACTACGCGCGACAGGCGCCCCACATCCAGAATGCCTTCTTCCAGATCAAATTCCCACGAACGTGTTTGTTTCGCCATCAGTTGGCGTTGCAGGCGGTTGGCCAGCTTGCCGACCACGCCTTGCAGACGGTCTAGTTGTTTGTCGAGTTGTGCGCGAAGGCGTTCCAGTTCTTCTGCTTCACACAGGTCTTCGGCCAGCAATACTTCGTCGAATTGCGTTTGATAGGTTTTGTAAGGTTGTGTGCGTGCTTCGTTTTCAGGCCATGTGTCGTTGCGATCTGTCGGTCCGGCAGGGCTTTCGCCGCCCGTCATCATGTCCATCTCATCGCCGACGTCGCCGCCCCCATCATCACCCAGCGACAAATCGCTGGCGGCCTGCGGCCCCATCTGGCTGGTGCCGTCTTCGTCTTCACCGCCTTCACCGCTTTCGTCCTGGGTCTGGTCCTCAGCGCCCTGTTCACCGTCCTGTTCGCTTTCATCGTCGCGTTCCTGATCGGCCGGCGGCAGATCGGAAAGATCGAGATTGTGAAACAGCTCGCGCGCAACTTCAGCAAATGCGTTCTGGTCATCTATGGTTGCGGCGAGGCGGTCCAGCGCATCGGGTGCGTGTTCATTCAGCCATCCGCGCCACAGGTCGGCCAGTTGCTTGGCCGGGCCGGGCAGGGGTTGATGGCTCATGCGTTCACGCGCCAGCACACCCAGCGCATTGTACAGGTGCTGGGAATCGCGATCAGTTATTTCCCGATAGGCTTCGGCGGCCTGATCGTGGATGGCGCCGAGGTTCTGGCGGACCCCGGGATAATCGCGTTCGCCCAGCGTTTCAACCCGCACCTGTTCCAGCACGTTAAACAGTTTGCGCGCGTCGTCGCCGCGGGGACTCAAGCGGCGGTGCATCTTTTCATTATGGAAATGCAGCCTCAGCGCCACCGCATCGGCATTGCCGCGCAGGCGTTGAAGATCGCCATAGGTGGGTTTATCAGCCGGTTCGGGAAGGATCACCGTGTCGCCGGTAAGGGTTGCGGTTTCAAGCCCACGGGTAAACGTCACCACCCTTTCGTGATGCCTTCCGGAAATGGCTTTTAACGCCGCCTGGGTGGCACGCTTGATGGCTTCGGTGGGGGTTTCTGCCTTGAACAACACTTGGGGCTGGTTTCCCGGATTTCAGGTTGTGAGTGTCGGGGTTGCGATAGATTCCGGCAATTCCTCACCAAAACAACGCTGGTAATATTCGGCAACGATGGGGCGTTCCAACTCGTCGCACTTGTTGATGAAGCTGAGGCGGAACGCGGTGCCGATGTGGCCAAAAATTTCAGCGTTTTCAGCCCAGGTAATCACGGTTCTGGGGCTCATCACGGTTGAAATATCACCCTGGATAAAGCCTTCGCGGGTCAGCTCGGCCACGCGCACCATGGCAGCTACGGTTTCCTTACCTTTTGCATTGTTATAGTGCGGGGCCTTGGACAGCACGATGGCGACCTCGTCAGCGTGGGGCAGGTAATTCAACGTGGCCACGATGTTCCAGCGGTCCATCTGGCCCTGGTTGATCTGTTGGGTGCCGTGGTAGAGGCCCGTTGTATCACCAAGGCCTATCGTATTGGTGGTGGAAAACAAACGAAAGGCTGGATGGGGATGGATCACCCTGGTTTGATCGAGCAGCGTCAGTTTGCCTTCGACTTCCAAAATTCTCTGGATCACGAACATCACGTCGGGGCGTCCGGCGTCGTATTCATCAAACACCACCGCGACCGGATGTTGCAGCGCCCACGGCAACAGGCCTTCGCGAAATTCGGTGACTTGCTTGCCATCTTTCAAAACGATCGCGTCCTTGCCCACCAGATCAATGCGCGAAACGTGGCTATCTAGGTTCACGCGGATCATCGGCCAGTTCAGGCGCGCCGCAACCTGTTCGATGTGGGTCGATTTCCCGGTGCCGTGATAGCCCTGGATCATAACCCGGCGGTTGTGCTTGAAGCCCGCCAGAATGGCCAGCGTGGTATCGAAATCAAACTGATAGGACGTATCGATATCCGGCACGTGTTCTTCGCCGATGCTGAACGCCGGAACTTCCAGATCGACATCCATGCCAAAGGTCTGGCGAACATCCAGCATGATGTCGGGTACATCGAGGGGGAATTCGATTGCTGACGCAGGTTTAGACGATTTAGCACTCATTATCGGGTTTCCGTAGCTGTTGGGTTGGGTGAGCGGGTTGCAGGCCAGTGCTTAAACGTTCAACGGGTCCAGCTCAGGCGTCTAGTGCCTGCATGACCAGTTGATAGGCCTGGGAAATTTCCTTGAAACGTTCTTCTGAATCCTTGTCGCCGCCGTTGGCATCGGGGTGGTGGCGCTTGACGAGTTTCTTGTAGATTGCGCGCACCTCATCCTTGGCAAATGGGGGCGTGAGGTCAAGGGTTGCGAACGCGCGCGCCAGATCAGTGTCGTGTTCCGGTCGTGCGGTCCCATTGGCACCGGGGTTTTTGGCCCCTGATTTGCCTGTAGTGTTTTCTTCAAAGACGCCGAAGTCATCGCGAATATGGGTTTCCCATCCGCTGAAGCGACCGGTTTTGCCGTCAGGTGATGATCCCAGCTTCCAGGTCGGGCGTTGCCACACGGTATCGCGGCGGATCTCGTTTTCGACCTCGTCTTCGGTGAGGCCCTCAAAAAAATTCCATTGTTTGTTGTGTTCGCGCGCGTGATCCATGCAATACCAGACAAAATCGCTCATCTGGCGGGGTGAGCGGTTGGCCTTGTGGATGCCTTCGTGTTCACACCCCGGCGATTCACAGGCGCGCACGCCGGTTTGTTCCTTCGCATTTGTGTCGAAGGTGGGCGCA
>DAOVVL010000342.1 GCA_030637205.1 Thalassospiraceae bacterium
CCGCTTTCGATCAATGCCGGGGCATCTTCGATGACCAGCGCACGCGCACCGCTTACCACATCATCGGCACCGCGTCGCACCAGTTCATCGGCATCTATCGTTGTGGCCCCGGTTTTTTGCAAAAACACATTGGCCAGATGGGTCTTGCCCGAACCTTCGGGGCCAACAATGACCAAAAACGGAGACGGCCAGTCAGGCCAGCGGTCAATCCACGCCACCGCATCTGCGTTGCCGGGGGCGACCAGAAAATCTTCACCCGATAGCGCCGGGCGATGGTCAAAAGGAATGGGCAGTTGAGTTGGTGACGTCACGAAAACTAACCTTGGAATTTAGGGGTGTGCGGCTTTAGCCCTGATGGCCCAGATAGATCTCGCTGGTGCGATAACGCGCAACGGTAAAGCGAACCAGCACGCCGAGCATGGCGGCTGTCGGCACCGCCAGCAAAACGCCGGTAAAGCCAAACAGGGTGCCGCCGGTCATCAGGGCAAAAATGATCCATACCGGGTGCAGGCCCACGCGCCCACCAACCAGATTGGGGGTAAGAAATGCCGCATCCAGCGATTGGCCAATGCCAAACACCATGACGACCATCAGAAAATCGCTAATCTCGCTGAACTGCATCAACGCCACCGCCATTGCCACAACCGAGCCGATCAACATGCCGACATAAGGCACAAACGCAAGCAACCCGGTCGCCAGCCCGATCACCAGACCAAAGTTCAGCCCCGCCAGCGTCAAGCCGCCGCCATACATTGTGCCCAGCGTAATGCACACCAGCGCCTGTCCGCGAACGAACCCGGCGATGGTGCTATCCATCTCGGCTAATTGTTCGCGAATGGTTTCGGCGCCCTCGCGCGGCAGCAGTTCGTTGACCTTGGCAACCAGCTTGTTCCAGTCGCGCAACAGGAAAAACGAAACCACCGGAGTAATCAGCAACAACGACAGCGCACCGACAAATGCGCGCCCGCCGATAAACAGGTTTTTCAAAACGTCGACCATCCAACTGACGATCTCCCCTGCGTAGCCCCCGGCGGCGTCACGTATCTTGGCCATGTCGCCAGCGCCCAGTTCGGTTTCAAGACGCAGGAAATACGGCTCGGCCGCAATGCGCGCACTTTCGACCGCATTGGGGATCAACCCCAACAGGCCTGTGATCTGGGCTTGCAACAGCGGAAACAGCGCCACCGCCAACCCGCCAAGGGCCAATATGAATGCGAGCAAGATCAGCGCCGATGCGCCTGATCTGGATTTCAGGGGGCCTTCCAGCCGGTCCGCCAGTGGATGTAAGAAGTACGCCACCGCAAGGCCTGCCACAAACGGCATCAGCACGTTGCTCAACACATACAACAAGCCCGTGATGCCCAGCAGGGCAAACAGCCAGATCTGCATTTCTCTTTGGCGCGTCAATTCTCTTCTCCTGCCCCGTCGGACCACCGCCCGGACCATCCCACAATGTAGGATATTCCCGACAGCACTGTCATCACCGCCGTCAGGGCTAATAAGACATCTAAAAACCCAACTAAATCAAGCTTATATCCGGCTGCCCCCAGCACAACCCCGGCATATACGATTTGCATGGTGGTGTTTATTTTGCTGATCATCAGGGGTTTAACCTTCAAGGCCCCGGTCAGGGTTTCAAACAACAGCGCGCCCCCGACAATCATGAGGTCGCGAAACACCACCAAAATCACCATCCAGTTGGGTATCAGCCCTTCTGCGCCCATGGTTACAAACACCGCCACCAAAAGCATCTTGTCAGCGATGGCGTCCAGATATTTGCCCAGTTCGGTTTCCATGTGAAAGACCTTGGCGATAAAGCCATCCAGCGCATCCGAAACGCCGGCGGCGGCAAAAAGCCAGAACGCCCCGAGGTACAACCCTTCGAGCATCAGCCACACCATGAACGGCACCGAGACGATGCGAAGCATTGAAATAAAATTGGGAATGCTCACGGAACGTTCCGTTCAACGGACTTGCGCAAGCCTAAATACCAAAACCCGGCCTCGTCCCACAAAACCAGATCGGCCTGATCGAGCGACAGCGCCAGTTGTTCGGCATCGCCAATGTAGTGCAGGTTCAGGCGAACCGCGTGTTTGGACATGACGGTGGTATCGTACTGGGTGACCACGGCAACTCCGTTGAGGCGATCGCGCACCCTGATCCAGTCATCTAAAACTGAAACCGGAACGGTCAGCGTAACCACCGCAGGTTCGGCAGACTTGATCAGGTTATCCTGTTTCCAGTTGTCTTCGATTTGTATGGTTAGCTGAATGGCGGCGCGCGCGAGCAACGCATCAACGCTTTCGCCTTCCTTGGCGCTAAAACTTTTCACCACGGTGTGTTCCTGCAACGCAAAGCCGAAACGGGTCATATAGGCTTCCAGTTCAGGAAGGCCGCCATACGAATCCATGCGTAAAATTCCGTGGGTGACGACCACGTCGCCGGCTCCGTACTTGATTGCCACTTCTTCAAGGCGTTGCATATCGCCTTCGATGGCCTGTTCGGCACCAATGGTGCGCATATCGGCCAGATCGCCCATCGGCAGGATCGTCGGCACCAGCCCGCC
>DAOVVL010000266.1 GCA_030637205.1 Thalassospiraceae bacterium
CGTGCCGCCGGTCCCGACCGCGCAGATAAAGGCGTCGACCGTGCCATCGGTCTGGTCCCAGATTTCCTGTGCGGTGGTTTCAAGATGGGCCTGGCGGTTGGCGACGTTGTCAAACTGGTTGGCCCAGATCGCGCCGTTGGGCTCGCTTTTAGCCAATTCCTCAGCTTTGCGCTCAGATACGTGGACATAGTTGTTGGGATCGCGATAGGGCACGGCGGGGACTTCGATCAGTTCAGCCCCGACCAGTCTAAGCGTGTCTTTCTTTTCATCGCTTTGCGTATCGGGGATCACGATCACGGATCGATACCCCAGCGCATTGCCAACCATCGCCAGACCGATGCCGGTATTGCCCGCGGTGCCTTCGACAATGACGCCACCCGGTTTCAACAAGCCTTTTTGTTCGGCGTCGCGCACGATGAACAGGGCCGCGCGGTCTTTGACCGATCCGCCGGGGTTCATGAATTCAGCCTTGCCGAGAATTTCACAGCCCGTGGCTTCGGATGCCGCGTTCAGGCGGATCAGCGGCGTGTTGCCGATAGCGTCTGGAAAATCCTTGCGAATGTCCATTTTACTTGCGTTTCCGTGTAATTTAAATGTTTTTACATCAGCGAATATTATGAATTCATAATCTAGGCATGACCCCCTTGTCAATCAAGGGCTATCGGTGAAAAAAGGGGGGGTAGCCTCAAGCCGCCGACCAGCGCGCTTTCAGCTTTTCGTGATTGGCGGCAAACCACTGCATGGCAATCAGGGTCATGGAATTGTTGAACCGTCCGGTGTCCAGCCAGTTGAGCGCGTGTTTAACATCCACCACCAAAACCCGGATGTCTTCGTGCTCTACGTCCAGTCCGTGAACGCCCCCGGCGTTTGTCGCATCGATGCGCGCACAATACAAAAACACGCTTTCCGATGTGCCGCCGGGGCTGACCAGATAGTGACAGATGGGTTCCAAATCCGTAACCGTGCAGTCGGCTTCTTCGACCGCTTCGCGCTTGATCACGGCCTCGGGGGTTTGGCCTTCGTCAATAATTCCCGCAACAATTTCCAGCAGCCATGGCGATGATTTTTTCTCATCAAACCATTTTGTGCCCAGCGCCGCGTACGCACCGGCGCGAAACTGTTCGATAAACACCATTTGATCCAGGTCGGGATCATAAAGAAGTGCCGCCGCCGCGTGACCGCGTTCAAATATTTCGCGGCTCATTTCACCACTGGTGCCGCCATCGTGCAGGCGGTGACGCAAAAGGTAGCGATCAATTTTGAAATAGCCGTCATAGACCCGCGACTTTTGCGTGATCTCGACATCGTTGATTGAAAAGTTCTCGCTTGCATCCGGTGCATCAGGTTTTGAAGGATCGCTCATGGTGTGTTCCTGAAGCCTAACCCCAGAACCTTCCCGATACCCCTGTGATGACGTTAATCAGGCCCAGCACCATATTGGTGGCAACGATGCGGCGAATGGTATTTAAATGCCCGGCGGCGACCGGCCATGCTTCGTCATGGATGGCGGCTTTGAATTTTTTGTACGGCGCAACGTAGAGATATACAAACAACACAATCATGATCCAGCCGATGATGTGCATCAGCTCAACATGATGTCCGGCCGCTTCAAAGCTACCGAAATCATAAAAGACCATGAAGTATCCGGTTGCAGGTATCACCAACACGGCAATCCACACCCACATGAAGAACTTGGGAAACACGCGCGACCACACGCCAAGGCGCTGTGGCGGTTCAAGGAACCCCAGCGACGGGCGCAGGAAGCCCCACGCAAACACCATGCCGCCAACCCAGATCACGGCGGCCAGCGTGTGCAACGAATTGACATAGGGAAAAAGCTGATCCATCACGTTTGATGTTGGCCCGTGGGTGGTGCGCAATCAAGACGCCTGTTGGGGCGCGCTATAATCCATTGAAAACAACGGCAAAACTTTAGCTAAAACGTTCCCAGCCCAAGCCGTTGAGATCGATTTCGGGGGCCAGACCCTTGGCCAGGCGGGCGATGATTCGCGCCGAACCGACCGCCATGGTCCAGCCCAGCGTTCCGTGCCCGGTGTTGATCAATAAATTTTCCTGCAAACCACGCCCGATGATCGGTGCGCCGTCCGGTGTGGAGGGGCGCAACGCGCACCAGAATTCGGCCTGCGCAGAATCAGCCGCACCGGGAAACACGCCCAAGGCTTGTTGCAAAATCATGTCGGCGCGCGCCGGGTCGATGTCGGTATTGAAGCCGGCAAATTCAGCCGTTCCGGCGGTGCGCAAGCGGTTGCCCATTCGCGAAATTACAATTCTGTATTCATCATCGGTAATGCTGACGCTGGGTGCCGCAGCCATATCGACAATGGGCATGGTCACCGAATAGCCCTTGGTTGGATAAATCGGAAGCGGGATGCCCAGCCCGCTGGCAGCCGCTTTGGAATAACTGCCAAGTGAAAGCACAAACACGTCGGCTTTAATTTCCCCTTGGTCGGTGATCGCGCTGGTAATTTTCCATTGGTCGTGTTCAAGACCAAAAACATTGACGCCAAAACGAAATGACACGCCTAAGGCTTTGCACTTTTCATAAAGCGCTGTGGTAAATTTGTAAGCATCCCCGGTTTCATCATCGGGGCTGTAGGTTCCGCCAGCCAGTGTATCTGAGATGCCTTTGAGCGCCGGTTCAATTTCCAGACACTGTTTGGGGTCGAGTATTTTTCGCTCAAACCCCAGTTCGCTGATGGCGCGTGCGCGCACCAGTGCATGTTCATACGCACCGGGCGAGCGAAAGATGTTCATAATTCCATTTTCAAGGTGGTCGTATTCAATGTTGAGATCATCGCGCAATTGTTTCAACGCGGTTCGTGAATACAGTGCCAGTCGCAGAATTTTTGCGACGTTGGCCCAGAATTTTTCTTCGCGCGATTGCGAAAGAAAGCGCAACGTCCATGCCCATAGCGCCGGGTCCAGTCGCAGGCGAAACAAAAGCGGCGCGTCTTTTCGCCCGAGCCATTTCAGCGCCTGTTCGATCACGCCGGGCGCGGCCCACGGTTCGCAATGGTTGGCTGAGATTTGTCCGCCATTGGCAAAGCTGGTTTCCAGCCCGACGCCTTCGCGGCGTTCCAGCACCTCGACCTCGAAGCCTTCTTTTGCCAGCTCATAAGCGGTGGAAACACCGATTACGCCTGCGCCCAAAACCACCGCTTTCATTGGCTTTTTATCCCTGTCCCAGGCGTTTGTGCTTGTTCTTGCTGACCTTAAAAAGGCTTTGCATTATAATATGTTAATTGAATTTAGATGTGCCGCCTAATAGCCGAACCTAAAAGGAAACCCGATCTGTGCCAAGGCCCAAAAATACACAAGTCCCAGCCCCTGAAATGTTCGCCGAAATCTTGAGCGTGGCGCAGATGGCGCGCGCCGACGCACACGCCATCGCAAGCGGCGTGGCCGATTCGAAATTATTGGAAGCCGCTGGCCGTGCCGTGGTTGCGGCCATGCTATCGAAGTGGAAAAAGCGTCGCGTGGTTGTTTTGTGCGGGCCGGGCAATAACGGTGGCGACGGGTTCGTTATCGCGCGGGTGTTGAAACAAAAAGGCTGGCCGGTTGATTTATATCTGTTGGGCGATCAGGCCAAACTAAAAGGCGACGCC
>DAOVVL010000147.1 GCA_030637205.1 Thalassospiraceae bacterium
CAAAGACCCGGCCTGATCTTTAAGCAGCCAGGAACTGGCCGCCGTTGACCGTAAGCGTTGATCCGGTAATAAAGCCCGCTTCTTTTGCCACTAAAAACACTACTGATCGGGCAATTTCTTCGGGCTCACCCAGACGCCCGACCGGAATGTTGGGGATGATCTTGGTGTTCAAGACTTCTTCGGGCACGGCGCGAACCATTTCGGTACCCACATAACCGGGCGCCACACAATTGACCGTAATATTTTTCCGGGCCGTTTCCTGCGCAAGCGCGCGGGTAAACCCGATGACACCGGCTTTGGTGGCCGAATAATTGGTTTGGCCCATCTGGCCTTTTTGGCCGTTGATGGAACTGATGTTGACGATGCGCCCATAGCCACGTTCGCGCATGCCTTCGATCACGCCCCGGCACATGTTGAACACGGAATTGAGATTGGTCGAGATCACATCCTGCCATAACTCAATCGCCATTTTGTGCAGCATGGCATCACGCGTGATGCCGGCATTGTTGACCAGAACTTCAACAGGGCCGAGGTCAGCCTCGATTTGTTTGATGCCTTTCTGGCATGCAGCGAAATCACCAACATCGAACTTGTAAACCTTGACGCCGGTTTCACTGCTGAACGCGCTTGCCGCTTCGTCGTTGCCAAAATAAACGGCGGCCACATCATAGCCTTCGTCTTTTAATGCTTTACTGATTGCAGCCCCAATGCCGCGTGTGCCCCCGGTGACGATCGCTGTATTGCCCATAAACTTAACCTCCCCACTTTAATGATTGTTATATCAAGGACGCTCAACGCACATGGCGATGCCCATGCCGCCGCCGATGCACAGCGTGGCAAGGCCCTTGTGCACATCGCGTCGTTTCATTTCATGGATCAAGGTCACCAGAATACGCGCGCCGCTGGCACCAATGGGATGGCCCAGTGCGATCGCGCCGCCGTTGACGTTGACCTTGTCTTCATCCCAGCCCAGTTCCTGATTAACCGCACAGGCCTGGGCGGCAAAAGCTTCGTTGGCTTCGATCAGGTCCAGATCGTCAACAGACCAACCTGCTTTTTCCAGCGCCTTTTGCGACGCCGGGATCGGGCCGGTGCCCATCAGTTGTGGCTCCACGCCCACGGTCGCCCAAGACACGATGCGCGCCAGCGGTTCAACCCCGCGTGCTTTCGCGTTTTCGGCGCTCATCACCACCAACGCGGCTGCGCCGTCGTTGATGCCCGATGCGTTGGCCGCCGTGACCGTACCTTCGCGGTCAAACGCCGGGCGAAGGCTACTTAAAGCTTCAGCGGTGACGCCCGCGCGCGGGTATTCGTCTGTATCGACAATGGTTTCTTTTTTGCGTTGTTTGACCGTAACGGCGGCGATTTCGGCCTTGAAGTGGCCCGCATTGATGGCGGCCTCGGCTTTTTGTTGGGACCGGGCGGCAAATTCATCCTGGGTTTCACGGCTTAACTGGAATTTGGTGGCGACGTTTTCTGCGGTGACGCCCATGTGATAATCGTGAAAGGCGTCCCACAGGCCGTCCTTGATCATGGTATCGAGCGCCTGCGCATTTCCCATCTTGGTTGGTTCGCGCAAATACATGCAGTGGTTCGATCGGCTCATGTTTTCCTGACCGCCCGCCACCACGATGTCGGCATCACCACATTGAATGGCCTGAAACGCCAATGCTACCGTGCGTAGGCCCGAACCGCACACCTGATTGATCAGGTACGCCGTGCGCTCCGCTGGAACGCCTGCGGCCATGGCGCTTTGGCGCGCCGGGTTCTGGCCATCGCCAGCGGCTAAAATTTGCCCCAGCACCACTTCATCAACTTCTTCGGGTTTGGTATTGGCGCGTTCCAGTGCGGCCTTGATGGCAACCGTTCCCAGTTCAGTGGCCGAAACAGATGCAAATGCGCCGCCAAAAGATCCAATGGGGGTGCGCGCGGCACCGGCAATAACGATTTGGGGGGTGTTGGACATGACGGATAGTCTCCCTGAGCTGGGCCGCAGTTGCGCTCTTTTTTGCAGGGGTGGCGCTGGGGCGGTCCTTGATGATTTGAATTAAGCTTATCGGGAGTCCGAGGCGGGGCGCAATCAAATAATGCTGCACTGCACAAAAAACATTCGGCCAAAGTGGGCTTTTTCTGTTGCTATGCAGCATAATCCCCCCCAAGCTGAGGCAGTCGAACCTCCCCCTGCCAGCCGGAGCCTTGCAAATTCAATGGCCGATAAGAAAAAAAACGCAAAAAAAGCCACCAAAACGGATGGCCCCATTACCATCAAAAAGTACGCCAACCGGCGGCTGTATAACACCGCCACCAGCTCGTACGTGACGCTGGACCACCTGGCCCAGATGGTGCGTGACGGAATCGATTTTGAGGTTTTCGATGCCAAGTCCGGCGATGACATCACGCGCCAGGTGCTGACCCATATCATCGTCGAGGAAGAAGCCAAGGGCGCGAACCTGCTGCCGCTGGACTTTTTGCGCCAACTGATCGGGCTTTATGGCGACAGCCTGCAGGCCGTTGTGCCCGGCTATCTTGATGAGGTCATGAAAACGTTCGCGCGCAATCAAGACCAGATGCGCGACCTGATGAACGATGCCTTTGGCACCGCGGGTGCCACGGGCAAAAAAGGCGGCACCCAGGCGGGGGCCAACCCGTTTGCCGAACTGACCAAACAGAACATGGCCATGTTTGAAAACGCGATGAAGATGTTTAACCCGTTCCTCAGCGCCGCCCACGGTGCGCCCGGCACGCCCGGGGCTGCGGATGCATCCAATGATCCCGGCCAAGGCCCTGATGATGAAGACAGCAGCGGCGATGATGAAATGGAACAAATGCGCAAAAAGCTCGATGCGCTGCAAAATCAGCTCAACGAGCTTAGCAAACCGAAGCGTTAAATCCACAAGCAGCCGTTTAAGGCAGAACGCGCACCACGCGAAACCCGATGCCGTAACTGCGCACCCGGGCATCGTTTTTAAAACGCCAGCTCGACCTCAGATTTTTTGAAAAGTAATACCACGACCCGCTGCGCATCTGCCGCTCGCGGCATTTATCAGATATGCGCACCGTGCCGTTTGCAGAAGCCCCTTTGTGATCGGGGAACCAGCAGTCGGCAACCCATTCCCACACATTGCCGTGCATATCATACAGGCCCCACGCGTTGGCCTCAAAGCTTCCAACAGTCAAAGTCTGGTGGCTGATTTCAGGCCCGCAGTCCCTGCAATTGGCGGTGTTCAAACCCGTCGCTTCATCGCCCCAGAAATACGCGGTGGTGGTTCCAGCGCGCGCCGCGTATTCCCATTCGGCTTCGCTGGGCAGGCGGTATTTGTGTCCGGTCGATTGTGTCAGCCAGCGCACATAGGTTTGCGCGTCCCACCAGGTCACGTTAATCACCGGGCGGCGGCCCAGCCCCCATTCGTGATCGTCGGGAACTTCATCATCGCAAGCGCCGGCGTCCATGCACGCGATCCATTCATCAAACGTCACTTCATAACGCCCCATGGCAAAGGGTTGAGAAATGCTGACGGGGTGCGCCGGGTTTTCCACATGGTGGCGATCGCTTGAGCCCATGATGAAATCACCTTCTGGCAACACAACCATTTGTGGGCACGTCTCACAGTCTTTAAAAAAACTAAGCGGCGTGTGTTCGGCCTTGACCCCATCAACGGGGGCCGTAGCAGGTATGGGGGCGTCAGGCGCGGGCGTTTGTCCCATGGCGGCGGCTGGAAACGCGCTTAGCGCCAGACCCGCCAGGCCCGCGCAAACAATGCCGCAAAACAGCGATATGGGTTTAATCGACATGGGCGCGAGTATAGGCCCGGCGTGCGCAATCAGCCAAGTGCGCTTCGTGGATCTGGCTAAACCGTGTTGTGTTTGGCGATGGTGGCGTTGCGTTTCATGCGTTCAAGCCCGGTGCGCTTGATCGGCGATCCGGAAAAGACTTCGCGAAAGCGCGCATCATCCAGCGCCAGCAGATCATCTAAGCGCGGCGCCAGCAATTCGGCGCGGGCATCGAACTTGGGTTCCGTGTGGGGCTTGGCAAATTTATTAAACGGGCAGGCGTTCAAACAATCATCGCATCCATAAATGCGGTTGCCCATGTTGGCTTTCAGTACAGGATCAATATCGCCTTTGTGTTCGATGGTCAGGTACGAAATGCATTTGTTGGCATCGATCTGGTAGGGCGCGTCCAGTGCGCCGGTGGGGCACGCATCCATGCACGCGGTGCATTCGCCGCAATGATCAAGCCCGGCTTCGTCAGGTGGCAGTTCAATGGATAAAAAAACCTCGCCTAAAAACAACCATGAGCCAAATTCACGGCTGACCAGATTGCTGTGCTTGCCCTGCCAGCCCAGTCCCGCCGCCTGTGCCAGCGGTTTTTCCATCACCGGGGCGGTATCGACAAAGACTTTTAATTCGCACCCGTATGTTTCACCGATCCAGCGCCCCAGTTGCTTGAGGCGCTTTTTCATGACGTCGTGATAATCGCGCCCGCGGGCATAAATGGAGATGGTGCCGCGCCCCGCCAAGCCCAGCGATGCATTGGGCTGGGCGTGCTCGTTTTCAGGCGGTCCGTAATTAAGCCCCAGCGAGATCACGGTGCGCACACCCGCCCACAGGGCTTGGGGCGATTTGCGCTCCTGTGCCCGGTCCGCCATCCAGCCCATGGATGCGTGGCGGTTCTGGCTTAAATAGGCCGCAAGGTTTTTACCCGGCCCCGGCCCGATATCCGCCGGGGCAAAGCCGATGGCATCAAAACCCAGCTCCACAGCGCGTTTGCGGATGGTTTCGCGAATATCGGTGGGTGTCTCAGCAGTCATTTTGTGGGTCGAACCCCTTGCTTTTTTGAGCTTAGCGGCGTAAATCCCGGCCTAAGATATAGGCATGGATCAATCGGTTGGCCCCAAGCATGGCCGTGAAGCGCAAGGGTGCGCAACTGAAAACCATATTCGAAACCCCTTAAGGACCTGGCAGCACACACATGAACTATCGTTTTACTTTTTTATATATCGCCCTGATCGTCACCGTGAACTACGCGTTCAGCGTCGTTCCGCTGGTTGAATTGCCGGGCGGCACCCAATGGCCGCCGGTGGCGTTGCTGGTTGGCTTCGTATTTGTGGTACGTGATTTTGCCCAGCGCGAAATCGGCCACAAGGTTTTGCTGGCGATGATCGTGGGCGTGGTGATCAGCTATTACATGGCCGATCCGTTTGTCGCCGTTGCGTCTGCGGCGGCCTTTTTAGTCAGCGAGCTGGCCGACTGGGCGGTGTATACGTTTACCAAGCGCCCGTTGTCTGAACGCGTGTTGTTTTCATCACTTGCCGGTGCGCCGCTCGATAGCGCGGTGTTTTTGGGCCTGCTCGGGTTTGCATCGCCGATGGGCATTGCGCTGATGTCGGCTTCCAAGCTGCTGGGTGCGCTGATCGTGTGGTGGATGATCCGTTCGCGCGAACAACGCGAAACGATTTCCGCTTAAATCTCGGCCCTCAAATCTCGTCCTCTAAATTTCGTCCATGGAAACGATCGCCTGTTCGGCGCGCCCTGCGTCTGACCATTCGATCATGGCCGGTAAAGCCTGCACCGCATCCATGTAGGCGCGTGAGACGTCATCCACCGGGGCTGCGTGGGTGGTCAGGCGGCTGACCACGGGTGCGAACATGGCGTCTGCATTGGTGAAGTGGCCAAACAGGAAGTCGCCGTCTTGCCCGTACTTTTCGCGGCATTGGTTCCAGATGGCGCACACCCGGTCGATGTCATCGCGCACACCAGGCTTGTCCAGATTAACACCGGGGTGGCTGGCGCGGATGTTCATCGGAATATTGTTTCTTAAATTGCCAAAGCCCGCGTGCATTTCGGCGCTGACCGCACGGGCCAGC
>DAOVVL010000108.1 GCA_030637205.1 Thalassospiraceae bacterium
ACCAGGTCCTGTTCTTCTTCGATCTCGCCGGTTTCATAATACCGCCAGCCGTTGAGGCCGCGGATGACCACGCCGTCAAAACCCAGCTGCACAATTCCTGAAACGTATGAATTGGCATCGCCGTAAAAAAGCGACTGCCACGGCAAATCCCAATAATGGGTGCGGTAGCGATCAGGATCAGACCTGAGCGGCGCGTCGATAAACGCGGGCGATCCTTCTTTCCAGTTTTCCTGCCAGTAATACAAATAGCTGGCCGCCGTGGTGATATCCATCATCGCCAGCACCAACCGCTGGCCGCCGGTCTTTTTGAATTTCAGGTTTTCAACTTCTGTGCGCGTCAGTGGATCGCGGCCATGGTAAACATCGACAATCACCAAATCATAGCTGGTTTCGCGAAGAGCCTGAATGTAATGGTCCTTGGAGCCAAAGCCCTGGGTGTTTTCCAGATACAGAAAATTTTGTATCTCATCAATGTTGGCGACACTTTGGGCGTTGGCACCAAAGATCGGCATGGGATGTTCGGGAATGTGTGACAGCGCCGGGGTCCGGGCTACAAACGCCACCATGGCGCGTTTGTTATCATCATCAATGGCACCGTCAATGGCGCCGATGTCTTCGGCAAATTCCAGCGCCAGAACTTTCAGGCCCATGTTTTGTGCCGCAATCAGGGTATCGTCGCGAAGCTGAATAGCTTCTTTCGCCAGTTCCGTCTTTGTGACCAAGGTCGCGATTTCGCGCTGAAGCAGGCCATCAATATTGCGAATAAATGTTTTTGCCGGAAACTGGATGGTGTCGTCTTCGGGGTCGGGCTTAATCACCAGGCCCAGTGCATCTTCAGCAATGATTTTGAAATTAGGATTTAAGGCACGCGCATATCGCCCAATGTTGATGACAAAGCGGCGAAGTTCTTCGCGGTATTCAATAAACCCGCTGCGCCGTATCAGGGGCGCGGCCGCGCCGCCTTGATCGGCGGTTGTGGCCCCGGTCTGGGCATGGGCATCGCTGGCGCCCATCACACCGGCACCCATCACGCTGGCCCACAAACCGAGAGCAAAAACAAACAAGCGGGGGTTGGAAAAGGTGTTGAGTTGCATGGGCCTCTTTTAGCGTATTTTTTTGGCTGGCGGTATCACCTCGCGCTTGAGCGTTCGGGAAGTGGGGAAATCCGTGACTTATTAGGCCGATATGCCGGCCATTGCCGCCACCCGCTCGGCAATCGCCAGCGCCGCGGTCAGGCCGGGCGATTCGATTCCATACAGTTCAATGACCCCTGAATGCCCGGTGCCGTTTGCACCCGGCCCCATAATGACAAAGTCGTGGGCGGGCTCACCGGGGGCCTGGATCTTGGGCCGGATGCCGGAATAGGCGGGCGAGAGCGCACCATCAGGCAATTGCGGCCAGTAGCGGCGGATGGCGGCATAGAAGCTTTCAGCGCGCGCAGGATCGACTTCATAGTCCATGTCTTCAACCCACTGGGCATCGGGGCCGAAGCGTCCCTGTCCACCAAGATCAAGCGTGTAGTGCAGCCCTAAGCTGGTGGACGTGGGCAACGGATAAATCAGGCGCGAAAACGGCGCCTTTCCCGCAAGCATGAAATAACACCCCTTGGACAGATGGTGTGGCGGGACGCGCGCCGGGTCCAGTCCGTCAACGGCTTTCGCCGCTTCCCATGCCCCATGTCCGCCGGCATTGATCAGCAAATTACAAATCAGCGTTGATGGCGTCTCGCCGCCAATCGAAAGTTCGATTTCGTCGTCGCTGATAATCTGCGCGCCGGTCACGGGGCTTTTTAACGCGACCACACCCCCGGCGTTTTCCAGATCGCCCTGCAACGCCAGCATGAACGCGTGGCTATCGACCAGCCCGGTGGACGGCGAATAAAGTGCCGCCGCGACGCTGCTCAGGTTGGGTTCCATGCTTGCCGCTTGTGCGCCTGTTATCATTTCCAGGTCGGTGACGCCGTTTTTCAGGCCTTGCTGATAGAGCTTTTCAAGGCCCGCCAACTGCGTGTCGTCAGCGGCAACAATCAGTTTGCCGATGCGCTTGGTGGGTATGGCGTGACTTTGCCCATAGGCGTACAGCATATCGCGTCCGCGCACGCACAGTTCTGCTTTCAGGGAACCTTCTGGGTAATACAGCCCCGCGTGAATGACTTCTGAATTGCGCGAGGACGTTGCCGTACCGATAGCGTTTTCGGCTTCCAGCACCACCACTTCACGGCCCAACTGGGCCAGTTTGGCGGCAATGGCCAAGCCCACCACACCGGCGCCGATAACGGCGATATCTATACGGTCGCTCAATTCATTGATCCCACGGTTGGTTCTCAAAATAACTTGGAAAAGCCGCAATTCATGCGTACCTATATTCTAGCGGAACGTAAACCTTTACCTGTAAGGGGCTGGATATGAAGGGCCTTAAAGGAATTTTGACAGGCGCGTTTGTGCTTCTGGCGGTAGCCGGGATCATGGTCTATAGCGGCATTGTTGAGTTGGATGTGCCGGAGTTCGCCAGCGCGGCGCGCGCGCAAACGATGGCGGCCCCGGATCAGGACATCCCACCCAGTTGGCAGCGCGAATGGCCCAACACAGATTTTTCCCTGAGCGAGATCAGCTTTTCGGAAATCCTTTCCGGTGGCCCGCCCAAAGACGGCATCCCGTCCATTGATGATCCCCGTTTTATTCCAATTTCTTCGGCTAAAAATCTTGGCCCCAATGAGCCGATCATAACCTTGACGGTGAAGGGCGAAACACGGGCTTATCCGTTAAGCGTGCTGACGTGGCATGAAATCGTCAACGACACCGTTGCCGGCGTTCCGGTGGTGGTCACCTATTGCCCGTTGTGCAACGCCGCCATTGCTTTTGAGCGCACGGTGCAAGGCCGGGTGCTGGAATTTGGCACCACCGGCAAGCTGCGCAGTTCCGATCTGGTGATGTATGACCGTGAGACGCAAAGCTGGTGGCAGCAATTTCTTGGTCGCGCCATCGTTGGCAGCCTGACCGGAACCGATCTGGTGATGCTGCCGGTTCGAATTGAATCTTTTGAACGCGTTCTCGCGCGCACCCCCGATGCGATGCTGCTGGTTCCCAACAATCCCAACCTCAGGGCCTACGGCTCGAACCCCTATGTTGGCTATGACACGTCTGCAAGGCCGTTTCTGTATGACGGTGAATTTCCTGAAAACGTTGAACCGATGATGCGGGTGATTGCCGTGGGCGATAAGGCGTGGACGCTGGAACTGTTGCGAAGCCGTGGCCGCATTGAAGATGGCGATCTGGTATTAAGCTGGCAGGCGGGGCAAAACTCGGCACTGGACAAGCGCAATATTTCCGAGAGCCGCGATGTGGGCAACGTGGTGGTGCAGCGAAAAAAAATGGTGAACGGCAACGATGTCCTGGCTGACGAAGTGCATCACGTGACCTTTGCGTTTGTTTTTCACGCCTTCAAACCCGAAGGCGAGATATTCAAATAAACCATAGCGCACCACCTTGTTGGGATTTATGGTGCGTGGCATGAATATGACGGCCTCCAAAATCATCGTGATCGGCAACGAAAAAGGCGGTAGCGGTAAATCCACCACCGCCATGCATCTGGCCGTGAGCTTGATGCGGGCAGGCCACCGTGTGGCGTGCATGGATCTGGATATTCGCCAAGGCACGTTAACGCGTTATTTTGAAAACCGCGAAAACTTTGCAACAAAAAACAAGCTCACCGTGCCCATGCCGTCAATGATCGCGGTTGACCGGGCGTGGCTGAAACTTGACGACGATGACGCTGAAACACGCCTGTATGATTTATTGCGCAGACTCGAAGGTGAAATTGATGTGGTGATCATCGACGCACCGGGATCAGACACCCAGCTATCGCGCATCGCCCATTCGTTCGCCGATCAGTTAATCACGCCGATGAACGACAGCTTCGTTGATTTTGATGTGCTGGCGCGCGTGAACTATGATACCGGCGCGGTGGAAACGCCCAGCCATTATTCGGAAATGGTGTGGAGCCAAAAAATGCTTCGCGCCAAGCGCGACGGCGGTTCGATTAACTGGATTGTCATGCGCAACCGTTTGGGCCACGCCCACGCGCATAACCGCAAAAAGGTCGAACGCGCGCTGAATGAATTATCTTCGCGCATCGGTTTCAAGTTAGTCAGCGGATTTTCCGAACGCGTGATCTTTCGCGAACTGTTTGTGCAGGGCCTGACGTTGATGGATCTGGCTGAACTGGGCGATGGGCAAAGAAATCTTACCAAAGGTGGCTTTTCCATGAGCCACGTCGCCGCCCGCCAAGAGGTGCGCGCACTGGTAGATGCGCTGGAGCTTTAATTCGCTTCACAACTGACATCGTGGCAGACTGCTTTTTATGCTGACCTATCTTGCATTGGGAATACTTCTGTTAGGCGTGGTGCTGTTTGCCGGGCGCCTTTTCAGTACCGCTAAACCTAAAGACCTGATCCGTGCATTGATGTGGCTGGGCCTGACGCTGGCCATGGTCGGGGTCATGTGGCTGGTCCTGAGCGGCAAATTATGGGTGGCGCTGGCGGCCCTTCCGGCGGTGCTGGTGTGGTTTATGCGCCTGGTATCGGGGGTGCGCGCGTTTGCGATGCTGCGCGGGCTTCTCGGTGGCTTAGGCGGCCGGACCGCCAATGCCCAGAGCCGCCCTGACGCCGCCATGAGCCGCGATGAAGCACATCAGGTGCTGGGCTTGCGCCCCGGTGCCAGCGAGATCGAAATCCACGCCGCCCACCGCCGCCTGATTGCCGACCTGCATCCCGACAAGGGCGGCACCGACTATCTGGCGGCCAAGATCAACCGCGCCAAGGACGTTTTGCTGGGGGATTAGTTTGCCTCATATTTCCTGAGGTTGCCCCCCATGTGGCGGCTGTGGCACAAAGGGCTTGGAAGATATTCGCCACTGGGGAAATTTATGAGCGCCACCGCACTACTCAGCCATGCCTTGTTTGCCGCCGCACTTACAGTGCTTTCGGCGGCGCTCACATGGTTGATTTTACGTAAAATTCGCATCATTGATACGCCCAACGCCAGGTCATCGCATTCAACGCCAACGCCCAGCTCCGGCGGCATCGCCATCGCGGTAACTTTCTTTGTTGGCATCGCGATCTATGCGCTGTTGAGCGACCAGACCCGCATCGCCGAGCCACACTTTTTAGGCTTTATTGTCGCAGCACTTAGTATTGCGGCGCTGTCTATTTATGACGATCTGCATGGCATGGGCTTTCGCCACAAGCTGGTGTTTCAAATTGCTGCTGGCGTTGTGGTAATGGCCTTTGGTGTGTTGATCGAAAGCTTTCAGTTTCCGTTTTTTGGCAAGGTCGAGCTGGGTCTGCTGGCGTGGCCGATTACGCTGATGTGGATTATTGGCCTGACCAATGCTTTCAATTTTATGGACGGTCTTGATGGACTGGCAGCCGGGACGACGGTGATCGCGACGTTATTTTTTGCAGCGATCACATTCACCCAAGGCAGTACATTTATATATTTAATGTCGATTATTGTCGCTGCATCAACGCTGGGATTTCTCTTGTGGAATTTCCCACCGGCGAAGATTTTCATGGGCGATTCCGGAAGCCAGTTTTTAGGCTTCGTTTTAGCCGTGATGGCGGTGATTGCGGGCGCGTTTGATGCGTCGCATACGTCATATTTTGTGATGCCGCTTTTATTCTTTCATTTTATCTGGGATGCGGCCTTTACCTTTTTCAGGCGCATGCGCCGGGGCGAAGCCGTAACCACCGCGCACCGCAGCCACCTTTACCAGTTAATGAACCGGTTGGGCGCGAGCCACAAACAGGTGACTTTGATGCATCTTGCCATGACGTTCGCCCAAGGGCTGGGCGCACTGTTATTGGTGAACCTTGAAGGGTCGCTCAGGCTTTGGGTGTTTGTTCCGTTTGTGGTGGTGCAGGTGCTTTATACCCGCCGGGTGATGGCGCGCGCCGAAAAAGCAGGCCTGCTTGTTTGAACACGCGCCCTGTGGCAGAAAGAATGAACACAAACGAGGTTTGAATGAACACAGCCATTAAAAAAGCGGTCTTTCCGGTTGCCGGTCTTGGCACCCGCTTTTTGCCTGCGACCAAGGCGGTGGCAAAAGAAATGCTGCCGGTGGTCGATCGCCCGTTAATCCAGTACGCCGTTGATGAAGCCCGCCGGGCGGGCATCGAGGAATTTATCTTTGTCGTTGGCGATCACAACCAGAGCCTGATCGAAAATCATTTTAGTTCCGCCCCTAAACTGGAAGCTGCATTGAAAGCGCGCGGCAAAACGGACGAGCTGGCGGCGCTGGCCAGTGCGGCGCTAAAACCTTCACAAATGCATTTTGTTCAACAGGACCAGCCGTTGGGTTTGGGCCACGCGGTTTGGTGCGCGCGCGAATTCATTGGTGATGAGGCGTTTGCGGTACTGTTGCCCGATGACCTGATCCAGGCCGATCCCGGATGCCTTCAACAAATGATGGATGTTTACAAGGCCGATGGCGGCAATGTGATCGCGGTGGAAGATGTCGCGCGCGAACGAACGGCCAGCTATGGCATTTTGGATGTTTCGTCTGATGACGGGCGCATTGCCGTGGCGCGTGGTTTGGTTGAAAAGCCGGAACCTTCAGCCGCGCCGTCGACATTGTCGGTGATCGGGCGCTACCTGCTTGAACCCGCGGTCATTCAACATCTGCAAAAGGGCACCAAAGGGGCCGGGGGCGAAATTCAGCTGACCGACGCCATTGCTGCGCTGATTGGAGCCAGCACCGTGCGCGGCCTGCGATTTGATGGTCGGCGCTTTGATTGCGGCTCGCGCGAGGGATTCGTAACCGCCAACGTGGCCTTTGC
>DAOVVL010000305.1 GCA_030637205.1 Thalassospiraceae bacterium
CCCGGCGAAGAAAGTTTCATAGCCAAACCGCTGACACGTCTTTTGGACATGGAAAAGTGGAGCCGCGAGGATCGACAGAATTTCATCGAAACGCGCCAGAGCCTGGAACACAAAGTTTCGCTATCGCGCAAGAAAAAAGATCTGGAAAAAGCACGGTTCGAGCTGGTCCGTTTCTATTTTTCAAGGGCGGTTATGGCGGAAGCAATAGTCGGGATCGAAAGGATGGTTGCAACCGACACCGACATTGCCAACAACCCGGAACTGATGTTAATGCGCGGTGCCGCTTATGTGATGATGGATCGTTATGAAGATGCCGATACGTATCTTTCCAATGAAATCCTTGCCGATAACGATGAAGGCGCGTTCTGGCGTGCAGCCCTGGTGGCGCGCGCCGGTGATCTTCCCGGCGCCGCATTTGAATTGCGCCGCACCGGCGCCATCACGCGGCCTTATACCAATGCGTTGAAAATGCCGATGGCGACCCTGGTTGCCCGTGCCGCAGTAGAAATTGGTGATATCAAACAAGCCGGTAGCTACCTTGCAATCCTTGAGCTGGAAGGCCCCAATGCATCACAGCTCGACCAGATCAATTTTGTGTCTGGCAAGCTGGCACGGCTCAGCGGCGAATTCGATGCCGCCATTGCCAAGTGGGAAGGGGTGATGGAAGGCGCGCACCGCCCCTCGCGCGCCAAAGCAGCGTTTGCGCGCGCGCAGTTATTGTTTGAACTTGAACGCTATAGCCCCCAGGACATGATCGAAGAATATGAAAAGCTTCGTTTCTCCTGGCGCGGCGATGACTTTGAATTTCGCCTGTTGCGCGATTTGGGAACCATGTATATCGATGAAGGCATGTTCCGCAAAGGCTTGCAAACCCTGAAGCAGGCCGCGACGAATTTCCGTGACCATAAAGACGCACCCGATGTGACGCGCCAAATGGCCAATGATTTCCAGCTTTTGTATATTGAGGGCGCCGCGGATGACCTGCCGCCGGTCACCGCGATTGCGCTTTATGATGAATTTCGCGAACTGACACCGGCGGGCGACAAGGGCGATGAAATGATCCGTCTTCTGGCCGATCGCCTGGTATCGGTCGATCTGCTGGACCGCGCCAGCAACCTGCTTCAGGGCCAGGTCGAGTTCCGCCTGAAAGGTGTTGAGAAAGGCCGCGTCGGCGCGCGCCTGGCGCTGGTTTATTTGTTCGATCACAAATATGAAGAGGCCATCGACACGCTGGATGCATCCGATGTCCAGGGATTGTCTGAAACGTTGACCACTGATCGCAAAGTGCTTCGGGGCCGTGCCCTGATCGGCCTTGAGCGTCCGGATGATGCGCTGGCGCTTTTGGAAGGCGATGGGTCCATCCCGGCAAACGAACTTCGATCACAGATATACTGGAACGGGCGCGATTGGAAAAACGCGGCCAAGACCATGGGCAAGCTGGTACGAAGTTACGGCGCGAAAGCGAGAAAACCCTTAGATGACAAACAGGCCTATGCGGTGCTGAACTGGGCGGTGGCGCAAACGCTGGACCAGAACGAACGCGCCATCATCCGGCTTCGCGAAAACTACGGCGAGGCAATGGCGCAGGGAACTTACGGCGATGCATTCATGTTGATCGCTGAGCCGCCAATTGATGGCATGATTGACTTCCGCCAGTTGGCCGACAGTGTGAAAGAAGTCCAGAGCTTTCAGGACTTCATGGTCCTGCACCGCGAACGCCTGACCGTTTCGCGCCTGAGCGAACTGTATTAATTTATCTGAAATCTCATGTTTACCCAGACCACACAAAGCCCGACGCAGCGGCCGGGCTTTGACTTGAGCGCGCCAAATCACTTCATTTCTTGATTTCGATCTTGCGTAGCTTCGCTTTTTCCTTGTCGACCTTCTTGGGCATTTCAATGTTCAAAATGCCATCGGCGAAGGTCGCCACGGCTTTATCCACGATAACCGTCGGTGGAATATGGAACATGCGCCGCACCGATCCATGGCGACGTTCCATGAGATGGAAGTCTTCACCGTCTTCCGTTTTTTCTTCGGACCGTTCGCCGGAAACGATCAACATATCATTGCCAAGCGAAATATCGATGTCTTCTTCTTTCCATCCCGGAAGTTCCAACGAGACCTTGAACACCTTATCGGTTTCGCTGACGTTGGCATAAGGCGTCATCTTGCCAAAGTGCGCAAACGTGTTTTCAATCCGGCGAAGCGGTTCAAGCTCCTGTCCGTAACGACCGAACGGACCTAACGTAAAGTTTGAGAAAAAGCGATCGAACAGCGTGTCGACTTCTTCGCGAAGGGCCAGCAACGGATGGTCTTCAACATCGCGATTGGTGGCGGGTGTTTCGCTGAGTTTTGGTTCGATCTTTTTGACCTTGGTTGACATAACGAGCCTCCTTTCACCTTCAATTGCAGGCTCAGGTACATAAAAGCAGGGTTATGGAACCGTCAGGGGGCGGCCCCACAACAGGGCCGGGGGCCGACCGGTGGGCGGCTTCCCATATGGGAAATTATACTAAATTTTAGTGGGAAATGGAACCGGGTAGTGGCTAGCCGCCACCGAAACTTCGTACCAGCGAGCCGACAATCATGTACCAGCCATCGACCAGCACAAAAAAGATGATCTTGAACGGCAGCGCAATGATAATCGGCGGCAGCATCATCATGCCCATCGACATCAGCACCGATGCCACCACCATGTCGATAATCAAAAACGGCAGGAACAGCAAAAACCCAATTTCAAACGCGCGCCGCAGTTCGCTGATCATAAACGCCGGGATCAAGACCCGAAGCGGCAGGTCCGCCTGAATTTCTTCATCCGTCAGGCCCGACATGTCGACAAACAAAGCCAGGTCCTGTTCACGCACAAGTCTGGTCATAAACACTTCAAACGGTGCCAGGGTGCGGTTGAAAGCCTCTACTTCATTTATTTCACCGTTGAGCATCGGTTGAATGCCATCGTCATAGGCCTGCTCGAAGGTCGGCATCATTACAAACAGGGTCAAAAACAGGGCCAAGCTGACCATGACCTGGTTGGGCGGTGTTTGCTGGGTGCCCATGGCGGTTCGCAGGAACGA
>DAOVVL010000185.1 GCA_030637205.1 Thalassospiraceae bacterium
ACCCAGAAATTGTAGGGTCATTAACCATAACTTTGTGATTTTTTGTTTTGAAATAACAGGTTATGGCATTATCTTGTCTTCATAACGAAGTGCATGCCCGACCGGGATCTGCACTCATTCATGGGCTGGCGAGTTGAATATGACACGGGCACGCCAAGTGCCTGGCATTATTTGCTGAAAACGACGCTTAAGGAATAGTCAGTCACACATGGAAATTTCGAATAACCATTCACTGCCTTCCCACATCAGGGATGCGTCAGGCATCGGCGGTCGCGGCGAAGCCCCTGCTTCGGCCCCGGCCAAGCCTGCGGCTGCGCAGGCGAACCCGGTCGCCAAACCTGATAATGCCACGGTTGCGCCGCCGCTGAGCGCCATTACCAACATGGTTCCGGCGCAGGAAGCCGAACAGGCCAAGGCAGATGCAGCAGAAAAAGCCAAGGCATCAGACAATCAACTGACAGCTGAAGAACAAGAAACTGTTATTGAGCTGAAAAAGATTGATGCCGAAGTTCGCGCCCACGAACGCGCGCACAAAGCCGCCGGCGGATCGCTTGCCGGTCAAGCCACCTATACCTACGTTCAGGGCCCCGATGGCCAGCAATATGCCGTCAGTGGTGAAGTTGCCATCGATAGCGGCACATCCGCATCACCCCGCGAGACCATCCGCAAGATGGAAATCGTGATCCGCGCCGCCATGGCCCCGGCCAATCCGTCTTCACAGGATCAAAGTGTCGCGGCCGCAGCGCGCCAAACGATCCAGAAAGCACAAGCCGAGTTGGCTACGCAAGAAGCGGAAAAAGAAAATCAACAAACGCAACCGGCCCCATCTGCAAACGACCCGCAGTATAAAAACGGTATTGCCGCCTACGCCGCTGCCGATGCTGTCTTTGGCGTGGGTCTTGCCGCAAACCAAAATGCGGATCAAAGCACGCCCATCAACATCCGGGCCTGATACTTTCAATTAAAATGACGGGAAATTTTCAAGCTGGCTTTAAAGTCCAGTTGGCCCCTTGTGGCACACCTGCACTATTGAGATAAAACTCAAGTGCTGTTCGGATCAAGTCCTGCGAAGACCTGCCGCTGACTTGGGATTGATATTTCAGGCGCAGGTAACTTTCATCTTCGATTTTTAAAGTCATCGCAACCACATCGCCTTTGGTGTTCTGGCGGTCATATTCTTCTGTCGCAAATGATTTGGGGTTTAGGCGTAACGTCGGTCGTGTTTTGGGTTTTTCCTGTGGCGTTGATTGCCAGGCCAAGGATGGATTGTTGTGAACGGTTGCGCGCACCGACGGCACGGCTTCGCCTTTGCGGGCCAGTAATGATGCATCCAGTTGGGCTACTGGTTTGCTCTGGGGTTTATATGTTGATTGGCTGTGGCGATTGGTTTTCATAAAGTTTAAGCACCTTGGCGGCGGCCGAAGACTTTCGGGCGGTGAACTACCCGTTCATCCACGGTTGTTTGATCTGTATCGGGATTTTCACCGGCTTTGGGTGCAGCCACATCTTCACTGGCAAAACCGGCCCACAGTTCAGTTTCTGC
The DNA here is from genome assembly GCA_030637205.1 of Thalassospiraceae bacterium. Lineage (GTDB taxonomy): Bacteria > Pseudomonadota > Alphaproteobacteria > Rhodospirillales > Magnetovibrionaceae > DAOVVL01. The sequence continues at coordinate 1,544 of DAOVVL010000185.1, forward strand.
TGCTGGCGGTGGCACATCGGTTTTAAGCATTGATGCGACTAACGTCGATTCAGGCAAAGCCGGTTGAGGTATGTCAGGTTCGGGTGTTATCTCAGGCTTCGTTTCATTCGGCTGCAATTGTTGCAAGGCGGAATCTGAAAGATTTACGGCAGCTTTGGTATTGCTAACACCATCATAGCGTCTGGATGCATTAAGCCCGATGGATGTCGGCAGAATTTCCAAATTCAGCCGCGCGTTGATATATTCCCACAGACCCAGAATTTCCAAAGCCGACTGGCCTTTGGTTTCCAGTTCCTGTGCGGTGCGCCCGTCAATCATGGAAGAAGCAAACAACGTGCGATGATGAATGGTTACCGGGGCCACGGTGCCGTGCTGCGATAACGCGATGGCGGCTTCATAGGTGATTTTGGCGCGCGGCGATGCATCGTTCAAAACGAACACCATTGGCTTGTTGCACGATTGAACCAGCTTGACCGTGGCACCAACCGCGCGCAAATCATGCGGGCTGGGCTTGGTCGGAACCACGATGTAATCGGCAACCGCGATGACCTGGTGAATGGCGGATGTAATGGCCGGCGGGGTGTCGATCATCACCAGCTTCACACCGGCCTTGCGCAGGTCTTCAAGACGCGCGGGTAAATCGTGAAGATCGGATTGAACATAAAACGGTAATTCGTTTTCACGTTCGTTCCACCATGCGGCCAGACTGCCCTGCGGATCGGTATCGACAATCGCCACCGGACCCATACCCGAAAGCCCGGCCTGCACCGACAGATGCCCGGTCAGGGTTGTTTTTCCAGAGCCGCCTTTTTGCGAGACAATCGCGACGACAAACATTTTACCCTCCTTCGTTACTTTCAAAACCAGAAATATGTCCGGCTTTGGTTTTATGAATTTACCAAGCAGCCCCGCGCCGCCCTATGACCGTCGTCACAAGCGCCAGCAGATTCGGCAAATAAACAAGCAAGTCTTTGTATTGCTTGTGTTTTCAGAGGGTTTTAATGTTGGCGGCAAGTGTGATAGGTTCCGCTACGCCGTTGCCAGGAATATCAAAAAGCGGCGGCAGATAAAGGCTCTTAAATGTCTCAAATTATTAAGTTTTTTTCATGGATCTTGTGGGGAATTGCCGCCACCGTTTTAGGTGTCGGTATGCTGAGCGTGGCAATCCTTGAAGGCACACAACCTTTTGCCAGCATTTTTGCAGATCCTTTAAGCGTCTTCCTGATGTTCGCCGCCTTCATCCCCGGCGCGGTGCTGTATATGATCGGGATCTGGGTTGGAAAACTTTCGGTAAAAGACGCCGCCGCGCATAAAACTGTGATGGATAAAAAATCAGCGGACGAAAGTTCTGATCCGCAAGCCTGAAAACCCTAAAATTAAAACCGCTTGATCACAAAACTGGTGATGTCATCAGATTGTGGTGCGCCATCGGTGAACAGGTTCACAAACGCAAAAACGTTTTTAGAAAGTGCGTGTGCGTTTTGCTTACGGTTGTCCAGCAGGCATTCCATCAGGCGCTCATCTGAAAACTGGTTTCTGTCTGCATCAAAGGCTTCGGTCAGGCCATCGGTGTAGACGAACAATGAATCCCCCTTTTGCAAGGTGATGGAATTTTCAGTGTACGGAACGTGATGCTCGAACCCCAGCACCACGCCATCGCCGCCGCCCACTTCTTCGATGGTGGCGCTTTGGCTGCACACCAGATACGGCGGCAGGTGCCCGCCGTTTGCAAATGTCATTTTCCAGGTTTTGGTATTTAACACACCAAAAAAAACCGTAACGAACATTCCCGGCAAATTGTTTTCAGCCAGTTGTTCATTAACCCGTTCCAGGCAATCGCCGGGGCCATCGGCTTCGCGTGCGTTTACACGGATCAGGGTTCTGACCATCGCCATATAAAACGCCGCCGGAACCCCCTTTCCCGAAACATCCGCCACCACAAAAGCAACGTTGTCATCGTCTAGATCGAAAAAATCGTAGAAATCGCCACCCATGGTCAGCGCCGGCGTGGTCATGGCGTAAAATTCATGTTCTGGCGTTTTGGGGAACGTCGCGGGCAGGATGCGCTGTTGCATACTGCCTGCCAGATCCATTTCGCGGCGCATGGCCGAAAGCTCGGCTTCGTTTTTCCATGCGCGGCGGCGTTCTTCGCAATCGGCATATACTTTCATCAAGGTCTGGTTCAAATCGTCAAGGCTGACCGGCTTGGTCAGGAAATCGACCGCACCCCCGTTCATGGCGTTGCGGATCACCCCAAGGTCTTCGCCGTTGGTTAGCGCAATCCGCGGCACGCGCAGGCGCTTGCCCTTGAGCTTCCTGAAAATCTTCAGACCGGCGTTGGTGCTGCCATCGACCGATACCACCGCGACCTCGATGGTGCCGTCATCGGCGGCCATGATATCGAGCGCCTCGGCCTCGTTTCGCGCCAAAATGAAATCAAAGTCATTGGCCCCGCCGGTCGCATTTGATGGCACATCGGGCACGCCGACGCTGACCGAATAATGCTCCGTCAGCAATTTGGCCAGTTCGGGGTCGTCGTCGATGATCAGGGTGCAGTGCATTGGCCGGGGTTCGCTCCGTTTAAGCGGTTGATTTATCAACCCTATCACAAATTTATCGAAAAAGGGCTCAATCGCTGGCTCAATGGTTGCCCTTGAGGCACCGCCCGGCTTATATTCAGCCGCCGCTCAACTGGCACCCGATATATGGAGAGGTGGCCGAGTGGTTGAAGGCACTGGTCTTGAAAACCAGCGTGCGTGAAAGCGTACCGTGGGTTCGAATCCCACCCTCTCCGCCATTACCTCAAGAAAAAAGCCGCTTATCGAGCGACTTTTCCTCTTACCCACATTCGTACCCACAATTCATTCAGCGCATCTTGCGTTAAACACGTTACGGCCGAAAAAAAGGACGTCCCAACCGAGGTGTTCCAGGCTTTACGGGGACAATTCCCTGCCCGCGCCCCGAAGGGCGTCCTCGCGTTGAGACCATAAAATTCTATCAGAGATTGCCGTTTGTTCAAGAAAGGCGCGAACTGAATGGGTGTGCGGGCAAGTAACCGCACCCTCAATGGATTGTTTATGCCCATGGGGCCCCTATTCCGGGGTGGGGTGCCCGGGAGGGATGAATGTCTGCTTGTCGCCCCAAACCGGACCTCATTCTTCAGTGCTCATAACGTCCGCTATTAGCCATAAGCGGACGTTC
>DAOVVL010000059.1 GCA_030637205.1 Thalassospiraceae bacterium
CTGGTGCGCTCATCATCGCTTAAACTTGACGGTTGTATTTCGCTGGCATCCATAACCGGTAAGGTGTGGGAAGGCGGCCACAAGGTCAAGCCCGGACCAACAGGCCATTCGCCATTAACCCATCCGACCTATTTGTCTTTTTGCCCGATCCTGGTTTCTTCACCCTTTAGCAGGCGGGCGATGTTTTCTCTGTGGCGTATCCATACCAACACCGCCAACAGACCGGACAGGCTGATGTGCTAGGGCGGGGCCAGGAAATTGAATAAGACCGTGGCCGCGCCCAGAGCCAACAAGGCCGCCAGCGACGAATAGCGCGTCACGGCCGCCAGCACCAACCACGATATGCAAACCGCCAGCCCCACCGGCCATGCGGTCACCAGCAAAACGCCGATCGTGGTGGCCACGCCTTTGCCGCCCTTGAAGCCCAGCCAGACGGGGAAATTGTGGCCCATCACCGCCCAGAACCCGGCGGCAAGTTCGGCGTGCACGCCGGGCATCATTTGCTGGAATGCAAACGCCACCGCGCCGCCTTTGCCGATATCAAATATTAGTGTCAGTGCCGCCGCAGGTTTGTTGCCGGTGCGCAGCACGTTGGTGGCACCTATGTTGCCCGAGCCAACGGTGCGCAAATCGCCCAAGCCGAACAGCTTGGCAAAAACGAGACCAAACGGAATCGATCCAACGAAGTAGCCGCAAAGCCCGGCGATGATATGCAAGGTTGCCATGATGTGCGCGCCTTTAAGTTTTCAGATCAAACACGGTGCGACCGTCGATGACGGTTCGCAAAACCCGGCCCTGAACCGGGCGTTCATCAAACGGCGTGTTCTTGGCTTTGGAATTTAATTGATCGGCGTCCACTTTCCAGCCTTGGTCGGGGTTGAGCAGCACCAGATCGGCCGCCGCGCCCTTTTTAAAGCGCCCCGCTTCAAGCCCCAACAGCTCAGCCGGGTGCGCGGTGATTAAGCCCAAAGCCTCGATCAGGCTCAAGTGCCCGTTGTGAACCAGTTCCAGCGTGATCGCCAGCAGGGTTTCCATTCCCACACCGCCGGTTGCGGCCTGGGCAAAGGGCTGGCGCTTGGCGTCTTCGTGTTGCGGGCAGTGATCGGATGCGATGACATCAATGGTGCCGTCCTTGATTGCAGCAATGATGGCGCCCCGGTCCGCTTCGCTTCGAAGCGGCGGCGATAACTTGGCAAAGGTGCGATAGTCGCCCACGGCGGCTTCGTTCAGGGAAAAGTAAGGCGGTGCGGTATCGCATGTCACGCTCATGCCGTGTTCCTTAGCTTGGCGAATGGCGGCGACGCTTTCAGCCGTTGAGACATGGGCAAAGTGCAAACGCCCGCCAGTCAGTTCGGCAATTTTCAGATCACGTTCAACGATCAGGACCTCGGCCAGTTTGGGGATGCCGGGCAGGCCTAAGCGCGTGGCGGTTTCGCCTTCGTTCATGGCGCCGCCCTCAGCCAAACTTGGGTCTTCGGCGTGTTCCACCACCATCAGGCCGAACGTGGCGGCGTATGAAAGGACCTGGCGCAGCGTCTGGGCATCGCGCACCGTTGCTATGCCGTCTGCAAAGGCCACCGCGCCGGCTTCGGCCAGCAGGCCCATTTCGGAAATCTCAAGGCCAGCCATGCCTTTGGTGATCGCGCCGTAAGGATACACTTTTACCAGCCCGGCCTTGCGCGCCGCACGTGCAATGAATTCCACCACCGAGCTGTCATCAATGACTGGATCGGTGCCGGGCAGGCAAACGGCTGACGTGACCCCACCGGCCACGGCTGCGCGGCCGCTGGACGTGAAGTCGGAACCGGAAAGCTGGACCCGCATATCAACCAGGCCTGGGGCCAGCACATGGCCGTGGCAATCAATGACCTTGGCGTCTTCGGGAACGCTGTCAGCAAACAGGCCGGGGCCGAAGTCTGCAATGACTTCGCCGTCGGTGAGCAGCCCACCCTCGGCGTCCAGCCCGCTGGCCGGATCGATCAGGTGCGCGTTGATGTAGGCGACACGACCCAGAGGCTGGTCAAGTTTTACGTTCATTGCCCGGCCTCCTCATCTAATTTGGCGCACAACACTTCAAGACACGCCATACGCACGGCGACGCCCATTTCGACCTGTTCGCGAATGGCGCTGCGTCCGATGTCGTCGGCAACGTCCGATGCGATCTCGACGCCGCGGTTCATCGGGCCGGGGTGCATGATCAGGGCGTCCGGTTTTGCCGATGCCAGCTTGGCGTAATCCAGCCCGAAGAAGCGGTAATATTCGCGTGTTGATGGGAAGAAGTTGCCCTGCATCCGTTCAGATTGCAGGCGCAGCATCATCACGATGTCGCAATCGCGAAGGCCTGCTTCCATTTCGTGATAGACCTCAACACCCAACCGCTCAATGCCCGCCGGGATCAGCGTCTTGGGCGCGATCAGGCGAACCCGTGCGCCCATGGCGTTGAGTAAGTGAATGTTGGAGCGCGCCACGCGCGAATGTGCGATGTCGCCGCAGATGGCAACCTGCAGCCCCTGTATCTTGCCTTTGCGCCGTTGAATGGTCAGCGCGTCCAGAAGCGCCTGCGTTGGGTGTTCGTGGCGACCGTCGCCGGCGTTGACCACCGCGCAGTTGACCTTTTCAGCCAGCAACTGCACCGCGCCCGCGTCGGCGTGGCGCACCACCAGGACGTCGGGGTGCATGGCGTTCAAGGTCATGGCGGTATCGACTACGGTTTCGCCTTTTTTGATCGAACTTGTGGAAACCGTCATGTTGATGACGTCGGCGCTAAGGCGCTTGGCGGCCAGCTCGAACGAGGTCCGGGTTCGTGTGGAATCCTCAAAGAACAGGTTCATCACGGTGCGCCCGGCCAGTGTGGCGAGTTTGTTGTCATGGCGGCGGTTCAGCTCAACAAAGCTGGCGGCGCGCTCTAGCAGCAGGGAGATTGCAACGGGGGAAAGGCCTTCGATGCCAAGGAGATGGCGATGCGGAAAAACGCTTACGTTTAAAGTTCCGTCGTTCATCAGGGCGGAACATACACCGAAGCGGGTTTTTTCCGCAAGTCCTTTGAATAAACAAATAAATTCAGGTCGCCAGCCACATCCACAGCGGCATGGTGAGCATGGCCGCCAGCGTTGTGGCGGTGATGATACCGGCCATTAATGGCGCATCTCCGCCCATTTCGCGGGCCAGCACATAGGATGTGGCTGATCCCGACAGGGCCGCATACAGCATCATGGCTTCAAACATCAGGCCGCCGACCCCCATTGCCGCCGCAATCAGCCACGCCACCGCCGGAAGCGCCACCAGCTTGATCGCGGTCGATTTGAACGCGACTGAGGCGTTTGCCTTCAAGGGTGCGAAATTCAGGCCAGCCCCCACGGCCAGCAGGGCGATGGGAAGTGCGGCGCGGCCCAGAATATCCATCAGCGGTTCGATGACGGGCGGCAGGGAAAGGCCTAAGGCGCTCATGCCAAATCCGACCAGGCAACCCAGCACCAGCGGATTGCGCGCGACGGCAACAACTGCGCGCCCCGGCGTGCGTGCGCCTTCGTGAGCTTCGCCATAGCGCACCATTGCGCCCACGGCTAACAGGTTGGCAATCGGCACCACGGCCAAGATGGTGATGGCCATCATGCCGACGCCCAGTTCGCCCCACATCAAATACGCCACCGCAACGCCGACATATGTATTGGGGCGGAACGCGCCTTGGTAAAACGAAGTAAAGGCGCTGTCGTTTAGGTCCAGCGTGGGTTTAAGCGCCAGCGCAATCATGGCGGCGATGAAAGTTGCGCTAAATAACGAAAACGCCATCGGCCAAACCTGGGCGCCGCCCAGATCGGCACGCGATCCACTGGCGATCAGCAGGGCCGGGAAAAAAACGTAATAGGTGATTTTTTCAGCGGGCGCCCAGAAGCTGTCATCAATCCATTGATAGCGCCGGATCGCAAAGCCGATCGCGATCAGCAAAAAAACCGGCAGCAGTCCTTGTGCGATTGCGCTCATGAGTTTCGCTTCGCCCCATCCAGCGCGCCTTGCAAGATGTAGGTCGCGGCCAGTTTGTCGATCACTTCCTTGCGCCGCTTGCGCGTCATGTCCACATCGTTGACCAACATGCGTTCCACGGCAGATGTGGAGAGGCGCTCATCCCAAAAGGTGATGGGGATTTCAAACTTTTCCAGAATGTTGCGCGCGAACGTGCGCGCCGATTGGCACCTGGGGCCTTCGCTGCCATCCATGCTGATGGGCAGGCCGATGACCATGGCGCCAACGTCATGTTCATCAATAAGTGCTTTAATTTTTTTGGCGTCTTCACCAAATTTGGTGTGGTGAATGCCTTCCAGCGGGCTGGCGATGGTGCGCGAAACGTCCGAAAGCGCCACGCCGATGATCTTCGATCCGAGATCAAGCCCCATCACGCGTTGTTCACGCGCAAGCGTCGAGTTCAGTTCGCTTAAGTCTATTACCGCCATTTGCTTTTCGTCTTCTATTCAAGCCCCTTAGAGCCTTAACGCCCCAGCCCCCCTCACACAAGGGTGCGCCGCGTGCCATGAACGGGGCTTGTTCAAACATCCAAGGTTGTTCAAACTGGTGCCCATGACGATACATACCACATTAACGTCTTTGATTTTGGTTTTGATCATGGCCACCATCGCACCTGCGCCCGCTTTGGCCCAGGATGCCCCGCCCGGCGCATCGGTTCAGGCAGATATTGATGCCGGGGCCAAATCCGTGAAGGTGATGGATTTTACGGTCAGCGTTGGACCGGGGTCGTATGCGGTCAAAACAGATTCCAACGTGCGCAAGGGGCCGGGCAAGAAACATGCGCGCGTTGCCGGCGTTGCAGAAGGCGAACGCGTTCAGGTTATCGGGATTGCCGAAGTTGACAAGGAATGGTTTGCCATTTCGCGGGCCGGGGAAACGCTGGGTTTTATTCATAGTTCATTGTTGATCCCGGTGGTTGATGGCGCGCTGGAAGAAGAAATGCGCGGCGTGGTGATGCTGAAAGGAACCGCGTGCGATTACCGGTTGCGCTTTGAAGGCAAATCGCCTGTGCAAGGTGGGGAATTTGAAACATCGGATTATGAGGTTCGCTTTCGCTGCGCTTCTCAGGATGGTGCTGCCATTTTTTATGCCCATATGTTTTTCACCGAAGCCACCATCAGCCGGGGTCGCCACCAGATCGCCATTGATGTGCGTTCCATCGGGGACGGGTTGGAAAAGTACCTGACCAGCAATTTTTATTATCATCCCAAGACCGGCAAGCTGACGTTTGATGGCCACACACTGGCCAAATATGCAACGCCGCCCGAACAGACCGAGTTTATCATGCCCACCATCGCCGAAGCCCTGGTGCAGGTCATGACCACCGTCATTTCCACATGGACCCCGGCTGCGTGGGAAAGCCTTTTCAGCAAATCGGATCAATAGGCCAAAAAGTGTGGCGGAACTGCGCAACTCGGTGTTGCCCCCGCCTGTGGCTGGTGTTACTTTCCGCGCCTTGTACCAGATCAATCCACCCGATCAATCCACCCGCTAAATCCAGAAGGCAGACTTGATGTCCATCGACAAGGAAACGGTTAGAAAAATCGCCTATCTCGCGCGCATTCGCGTTGATGAGGCCCAGCTCGAGCCGCTTGCCGGTGAGCTGTCGGGCATTCTTGACTGGATTGAACAGCTGGGCGAGTTAGATACCGAAGGCGTGGAACCGATGGCCAGCGTGGCTGCGGTGGATCTGCCTTTGCGCAAGGATGTGGTCAGCGACGGCAATTGCCAGGGCGCCGTTCTGAAAAACGCGCCTGAAGCGCAAGACGGCTTTTATGCGGTTCCCAAGGTGGTGGAATAAGCCATGTCTGATCTCACATCCCTCACCATTGCAAAAGCCGCCGAAGGCCTCGAAAAAGGGGACTTTAACGCTTGCGAGCTGACCGAAGCCCACATTTTGGCGATGGAGGCATCGCGCGATCTCAACGCCTTTATTACTGAAACGCCGGACGTTGCGCTGGAACGCGCCCGTGCGTCCGACCAGCGCCGTGAAAAGGGCGAAGCCCGCGGCGCGATGGACGGCATTCCGCTCGCCATCAAGGACCTGTTTTGCACCGAAGGCGTGTTGACCACGGCGGGCAGCCATATTCTCGATGGGTTTGTGCCGCCTTATGAAGCAACCGTTTCGGCCAACTTGCGCGACGCCGGGGCGGTGATGCTGGGCAAGGCCAACCTGGACGAATTCGCCATGGGTTCGGCCAACATCACGTCATATTATGGCCCGGTCAAAAATCCGTGGAAAGCAACCGGCGGCGACAATCAGGGCAAAGACCTTGTGCCCGGCGGTTCCAGTGGCGGCTCAGCCGCGGCGGTGGCATCCAACATTGCCATGGCCGCAACCGGAACCGATACCGGCGGATCGATCCGCCAGCCCGCCAGCTTTTGCGGCATCGTCGGCCTGAAACCCACCTATGGGCGCTGTTCGCGCTGGGGCATTGTGGCGTTCGCATCAAGCCTTGATCAAGCCGGGCCCATGACCAAAACGGTCACCGATAGCGCCCTGATGCTGCAAGCCATGTGCGGCCATGACGCCAAAGACAGCACCTCGGCCCCCATTGAGGTTCCCGATTTTGCGGCCGCACTGAGCGGCGATGTGCGCGGCCTGAAGGTTGGCATCCCCAAAGAATACCGCCTTGACGGCATGAACACGGAAATCGCGGCACTGTGGGATCAGGGCATCGAATGGATGAAAGCAGCCGGTGCACAAATCGTTGACGTAAGCTTGCCCACCACCAAATACGCATTGCCGGCCTATTACATTGTGGCCCCGGCCGAAGCGTCTGCAAACCTCGCGCGCTATGACGGCGTGCGTTACGGCCTGCGCGTTCCCGGCGACAGTCTGGACGGCTTGTATCAAAACACCCGCGGCGAAGGCTTTGGCGAAGAAGTCCAGCGCCGCATCCTGATCGGCACCTACGCGCTTTCGGCTGGCTACTACGATGCCTATTATTTGAAAGCACAGCGTGTGCGCACGTTGATCGCACAAGACTTTGACAATGTGTTTAAAGATGTTGACGTGCTGCTGACCCCGACCACGCCGTCGCCCGCGTTTGCCATTGGCGAAAAGTTCGATGATCCCATCGCCATGTATTTAAACGATGTGTTCACGGTTCCGACCTCGCTGGCCGGGCTTCCCGGCATTTCTGTTCCGGCGGGGCTTTCCAAAGACGGCCTGCCGCTGGGCCTGCAGTTGGTCGGGCGCGCGTTTGATGAAGAAACGCTGCTGCGCGCCGCAGGCGTGTTGGAAACGCAAGCCAACTTCACCGCAACGCCTAGCGGAGGAGCGTAAATCATGGCCTATACCATCAAGGGTGATAGCGGCGATTGGGAAGTGGTCATCGGGCTGGAAGTTCACTGTCAGGTGGTTTCCAACGCCAAACTGTTTTCCGGTGCCGCCACCGCTTTTGGCGCCGAGCCAAACACGCAGGTCTCAACCGTTGATGCCGCCATGCCCGGCATGTTGCCGGTGATTAACGAAGTTTGTGTTGAGCAGGCGGTGCGCACCGGGTTGGGGCTGAACGCCCAGATCAATTTAAAATCGGTGTTTGCGCGCAAAAACTATTTTTATGCCGATCTTCCCCAAGGCTACCAAATCAGCCAGTTCGACCAGCCCATTGTGGGCGCGGGCGTGATCACGCTGGACCTGAAAGACGGCTCAAGCTGTGACATCGGCATTGAACGCCTGCATCTGGAACAGGACGCGGGTAAATCGCTGCACGACCAGGACCCCAAACGCACCTTTATCGATCTCAACCGTTGTGGTGTGGCGTTGATGGAAATTGTATCTGATCCCGATATGCGTTCGCCCGAACAGGCGGGCGCGTTCCTGAAAAAGCTGCGTTCCATCGTGCGCTATCTGGGAACGTGTGACGGCAACATGGATCAGGGTTCGATGCGTTGCGATGTGAACGTATCGGTTCGCCCGGTGGGCTCAACCGAGCTTCGCACCCGCGCCGAAACCAAAAACGTGAACTCGGTTCGTTTCGTGATGCAGGTTATTGAACATGAAGCCGTTCGCCAGGTTGCGGTCTATGACGGCGGCGGCGATGTGGTGCAGGAAACGCGCCTGTTCGATTCCCAAAAAGGCGTGACCCGTTCCATGCGTTCCAAGGAACACGCCCACGATTACCGCTATTTCCCCGACCCCGATCTGTTGCCGCTGGTATTTGATCAGGCGTTTGTTGATGCCATCAAAAAAGACCTTCCCGAACTGCCCGACCAGCGCAAGGCGCGTTATGTGAACGACTTCGGCCTTTCGCCCTACGATGCGGGCGTGTTGGTGGCGGACAAGGAAACGGCTGGGTATTTCGAAGCCGTTGCAGACGGTCGCGATGCCAAACTGGCTGCCAACTGGGTGATTTCCAACCTGTTTGGTGTTTTGAACGACAAGGGTGTTGGCATTGAAAACAGCCCCATCGCGCCTCAACATCTGGGCCAGTTGATCGACCTTATTTCCGACGACACCATATCGGGGCGCATCGCCAAGGAAGTTTTCGAAATCATGATCGAAACCGGCGACGCGCCGGGCAAGATCGTCGAAGACAAGGGCCTGAAACAGATCACCGATAGCGGCGCCATCGAAGCGGCGGTCGATGCGGCAATCGCAGCGGGCGAAAAACAGGTCGCCCAGTATAAGGGCGGCAACGAAAAAATTCTTGGCTGGTTTGTTGGTCAGGTGATGAAAGCAACGCAGGGCAAGGCGAACCCCGGTGCGGTCAACAAGATGCTCAAAGACAAGCTGGACGGCTA
>DAOVVL010000145.1 GCA_030637205.1 Thalassospiraceae bacterium
AGTAACCACGCGCGATATTTCTCAAGCGCATCGTCAAGAAGAGGGTCATGAGTGGTTATGGAAAGGTAGATCAAGCGAGCCTCAAGGGTGCGTGCGCAAACGTTCCACGATTGAATAGTCTCGTCGATGGAAAAGTCTCCCTTAAGGGACAACGTCTTCCATTGCGCAACCGCCTCTTCAAAGTCGCCTCTGAAAACGGCAGACAATACAATTTCGTTAAATAACATGACCCCTCCTTAAATCCGCATGGGTCAGACAAACTTATCTTGCGATCAAGGCGCACAACCCCATATTCAGCCAGCTCTAGTATAGTGATTGAGCTGCGTTCGAAATGAAAGAAAAGTATTAGTTTTATTGCAGTCCCAAAATAAAAAAGGGCAGCGGTTTGATCCGCTGCCCTAAGTGCTTTTTGTGTGTGTGCTTGAAGGTTAGTTTTACTGGCCAGCCAAGAAGGTCAGGAAATCAACCTTTTCCTGCGCCGTGCATTCGCGACCGATGACGCCGGTGCAGTTGCGACGGAACCATTTATCGACCTTCTTGGCGTCGGTGAAGCGATCCGGCGTTTTGGAAACAGCCATAGGATCGATGAGTTTGGCGGTGCGGGTTTCGCCGCCTTGTTGAGGCGTGGCGCCATGACACGTGGTGCATTTGGGCGTGTCGGGCTTGCCGGTGCCGTAAGTGGCGTTGTACATCTGTTCGCCGTTGGCAGGGTTGGCGGGCGCTTCCGCCTGGGCCTGAAACTTGGCAATGATGTCTTCGCGCGGTCCGGCTTCGGCAGAAGTCGCGGCAAAGGCGCTTAACACCAACGCAAGCGCAACGGTTTTGATAGAAGTTTTTGAAAAGTTCATTTCTTTTTCTCCTCAGGGATATTGATCTTCTGGTCGTCGAAACGGCCGCTGTAATGATCGGTGTGACAGGCGCCGCAATTTGATTTGACGCCGATACCGCGGCGCTTGAACACTTCGGGTTTAATTTCATCGTGTTTGCGCACCCAATACGGGGTCGCGATAATTGAATATGGTTTTGCGGGGTCTAATATTGCGAACCGGTTGGATGCCTCGGTATCCCAGTTTTCGCCACCGAACTGGGTCAGGTAAGCGGTAATTTCATTTACGCTGTCGTCGTCCAGTGACGCATCTTCACCGAAATGATCTTCAAGGCTTTGCATCATGCCCTGCCACGAGGCGATGGGCAGCAGGCTGGGGTGAAACACACCATGGCAATCGCCGCATTCACTTTCGTATGCTGCGTTGGCGGGCAGTTGGACCAGGCCGGACGGTGGAATTTTTGCAAGGTTTTCAAGCCCCAGTGCCGCGCCTGAAAAGAACAGGCCGGTCACCAACGCCGCGTACAACGGGCGGGCGCGCCGATGTGCCAGCGGTGGGGTGCCCTGGGGGACTTTTTTGAGGCCCGTAATCATCGAATGAACCAGGTTTTCACCCGTAAGGCGGCCTTCCAGAATAACGCCGCCAACATGCATCACGATCATGGCCATCAGCGCGAATACAAAAAATGCGTGGACCTCGGCCGCCATGTCGCCGATGGCATAACTGGCGACGCCTGCCAGTGCGCCCTGGTTTTCTTCGCCGCCCAGAACCAAAAGCCCGGAAATGGTAATAATGATAAGCACGATCAACAGGCCAAAGATCATCGCCGCCCCTGATGGGTTGTGGCCGATGTAATGGCGCACCGGGCGCAGGGTGATGATTTCCTTCATGTGCGTGAGAATATGCATCGGCCCAAAGGCAAATGTTTCAAGGCGCGCGTATTCAGAACCGAACACCCCCCACACCAACCTGAAAACCAGCAACGTGACCGTGATATAGCCGGCCCAAACATGCATGCCCATCCACCATTCGGGCGCGATGTAGCCCGTGAGAATGCCAATAAACACCATTGATACCAGCGACCAGTGAAAGGCGCGGGTTGGAATATCCCACACCTTGACCATACGGCTGGCGCGTTTAGAGGTGCCATTGGCGGGTTTGTTATCGGAATTGGGCGCGTCGCTCATCATGCTTTCCTGTCTTCCTAAGGCGGGCTCAGGCGGGTGGGCATTTGCCATCCTGGAAAGAAATTTAGCCAATCGAGACTGAACTTTCCCTGACCCGCCCGTTCAGGACGCGTTCATACACGCCCTACCATAGTGGGGAGGATTGCGCTCCTTGCTTGGCCTGGGGTGTGATGCCGACTATCTCCGCGATAATAGCATAACTTACTGAAAAATAATAGTATTTTGGACCCCCCGATGCGATCAAACGGACCCAGTATTGTGCAAAACCCCAACGCGCCGCGCCGACTAACGGTGTGGGACCTGCCGACGCGGATTTTTCACTGGTCTTTTGCCTTCATGGTCATTTTTGCCTTTGCCACCCATGAAGCCGACGGGGCTTTTTTGTGGCTTCACGTCTATTCCGGCACCCTGTTAATTGGCTTCGTTGCGTTCCGCTTAGTGTGGGGTGTGATCGGCAGCCGTTATGTTTTATTTGCAGATTTTGTGCGCAACCCGACCGAGGTCGCCGAATACGCAGCCCGCCTGTTCACTTTTCGCGCGCCCTATGTGGCCGGGCATAATCCACTGGGCGGCTGGATGGTAATTGTGATGTTGGGCGTTGTGGCGCTGACATCGCTGACCGGCATGACCATCACCGAAGACGGCTATGTTGGCCCGTTGGCGCATCTGGCCTTTGGTGAAATGGACGACCTGCACGAAGGATTGGGCGGGTTTATCATGGTGCTGGCGGCGGCCCACGTGGTGGGCGTGCTGGCGCACTTGGTGCTGACGCGCGAAAACCTGCCGCGTGCCATGATTACCGGCATTAAACATGCACCTGCCGGAACTGCGTTTGAAAGTATTCGCCCCCTGACTGTGGTCAGGCCTATCATTGCGGTGGGCGCCGGGATCGCAGCTTTGTGGTTGTTTTTAGGCTAATTATTCTGGATATTCTTAAAACTATGAAAAAAATATTGCGTCAAATGACTATAGGTTTTTCGCCAAACGCCCCACGGTGGCTGGCGCTGTTGGTGGTGGTTGGTGTCATGCTTTCGCCTTTGATGGCGGCTGCTGATGCGGATGATCAGGAAGTGGCGCTTGATGCACTGGCGCGGGGCGACGCAAAGCCGCTGATCCAGTTGCTGGAAAAGGTTGAATCGCTCTATCAAGGCACCGTGCTTGAGGTTGAGCTGGAAACAGACGAACATCAGGTGCTTAGCGATGATGGCAGAGCCCTGATCTATGAGATCAAACTTTTGACGCCGCAGGGCAATGTGGTGAAACTGGAATTTGACGCCAAGACGTTGGAACTTCTGGAAGTCGATGGCCACGATTCAGAAGATGCCCGCAAGAAACGCAAGAAAGACCATGATGACGATTAGCGGGACTAACCTTTAACGCAGTCTTAAACCTGGGTGGGAGCAACATGCGTGTATTAGTCGTTGAAGATGAGCCGGACCTGCAAGCCCAGGTCGTGCGTGCCTTGCAAGAAGCCGGATATTCGGTTGATGCAGCATCGGACGGCGAAGAAGGCCAATTTTTAGGCGACACCGAGCCTTACGATGCGGTGGTGCTGGACCTGGGCCTGCCCAAGGTCGACGGCATTACGGTGTTGAACCACTGGCGCAACAACGACCGCAACATGCCGGTGTTGATTTTAACCGCGCGCGAAACGTGGAACGAAAAAGTTTCAGGATTTGACGCTGGTGCTGATGATTACCTGACCAAACCATTTCACATGGAAGAATTGCTGGCGCGCGTTCGTGCTATCATCCGCCGTTCTGCCGGGCACGCATCGCCGATGCTGGAATGTGGGCCGGTCACGTTGGACACCCGCACCGGAAAAGTAATGATCAACACTGCGGCGGTAACGCTGACAGCGCATGAACTGAAGGTGCTTTCTTATTTCATGCACCACCAAGGCCGCGTGGTTTCACAGACCGAATTGATCGAACACATCTACGATCAGGATTTTGATCGCGATTCCAATACCATCGAGGTATTTATCGCGCGCTTGCGCAAGAAGCTGTTGCCCGAATTGATTAAAACCCATCGCGGGCGCGGCTATTCCATGTCATGCGAAGATCAAGACACCTGAACCACACACAAAAACAGACCCAACAATAGAAAAGGCCCGATAAACCACAATGTTCGGTCGTTCCGTCAGTTTCCGACTAATTTTGCTTTCGACCGCCTGGATCGTGGCGGCGCTGGTGGTGGGCGGCGTGGTGCTGAGCCAGCATTTCCGCACCCACGTTGAAACGGCGTTCGACAAAAGCCTGGTGGGTCATATCGAAGAATTGCTGTCGTTTGCCGAAGTGGTGGAAGGCAAATTGGGCATGCGCCGCCACCCCAGCGATCCCGAATACATTCGCCCACTTTCAGGCTGGTACTGGGAAATTGTTGTAAACGCCGAAACCATAGATCGTTCACGCTCGCTGTGGGATGAGGAACTGCACATTGAAACCATGCCGGTGCCGGCGCGCGGCGAAATCATCAGCTTTGCAGCCCTTGGCCCGCGCGGTAATGGGCTGCGTGTGGTGGCTGAAACCTTTACCCTGCCCGGATTTGAACACGAAGTGACCATCTATGTTACGGGGGCTGCCAGCGCCATTGAACAATCCATGGAGGAATTTACCGAGACCCTGACCCTTTCGCTGTTGATGCTGGGCGCGGGGTTGGTGTTTGCGGTGTTGGTGCAAGTTATATTGGGTTTGCGGCCGTTAAAACTGATGCGGTCGCGTTTGGGCGATATTCACGCCGGGCGCGCCGATCGCATGGTCGGCACGTACCCAAGCGAGATCGAACCGTTGGTCAACGATCTGAACTTGTTGCTCGAAAATAATGCCGCCGTGATTAAACGTGCCCGCACCCACGCGGGCAATCTGGCCCATGCCCTGAAAACACCGCTGGCGGTGTTGCAAAATGAAACCGATACGTTGCCCGAAGATCAACGCACGCTTATCCGCGATCAAACCGGAATTATGAACGAAATGATCACGCGCCATCTTTCACGCGCACGGGCCGCCGGTGGGGTTGGGGTGCCGGGCTTGAACGCCGATCTGGGCGAGATCGCCTCGATCCTTAAGCGCACGCTGACAAAAATTTATGGCGACCGAAACATTACCATTGCACTGGTCGATGTGCGTGACCTGTGCGTGGTCGGCGATTTTCAGGATCTGGAAGAAATTCTTGGCAACCTGATGGATAACGCGTGCAAGTGGGCAGAAACGCGTGTGCGTATCACTGGCGCGCGCGAAGGCGGCTTTGCTACATTGCTGGTGGAAGACGACGGCCCCGGCGTGCCGGATGACAAGCTCGATGAAATTATGGGGCGCGGCAAGCGCCTCGACGAGGCCACGCCCGGAAGCGGGCTGGGGCTGAACATCGTGCTCGAACTGGTTGAGCTTTATCAAGGCTCTCTCACGCTTGGGCGCTCGGAACTGGGTGGCCTTTCGGTGCGCCTGCAACTGCCGCTTTGCTGAGCTGGTTTTGACGGCCTTGCTTTTTTGCCCGATATCGGCAAAAACACTCATCGCATACAATGTCCTCCCCAGACAGACGCAATCAAATTCGACCAAGGCTCCAACACACAGGATTCTTGGACGTTGAAACAATCTCTCTTAAAAGGGAACCGGATATGAGCGCATTTAAAACCATCGACGATATGGACGTTGCCGGCAAACGCGTGCTGGTACGCGCCGACCTCAACGTTCCGATGCACGAAGGCAAGCCGTCAGATACCACACGCATTGATCGTTCCGCCCCAACCATCAAGGATCTTGTCGCCAAGGGCGCCAAGGTTATCGTCTTGTCACATTTTGGCCGCCCCAAGGGTCAGGTGGTTGCTGAGTTGAGCCTCAAGCCCGTGGCCGATGCCATGGCGCACGCGTTGGGCTGTGATGTGGCGTTTGCCACCGA
>DAOVVL010000252.1 GCA_030637205.1 Thalassospiraceae bacterium
AATTGGTGTCGTTGCCTGGGACCGAGACTTGAGCAGTTCGGACGATGCCGCATCGCCCGGAAACAACGATATTCAGATTTGTACATCTCTACAAAGCCTGGTGTTGAAGCTTGACGCACCGCGTTGCATTTTATTATCCATTCCCGGTGGGGAACCGGTGGACGAAGTTCTTTCGATTCTTGGCAATGCGTTATCGCCAGGTGATGTGGTTGTAGAATGTGGAAATTCATATTTTCGCGATACCAATCGCCGTGAGAGCCAGATGCGAGAATTCGGTATCGATTTATTGGGGCTTGGCATTTCGGGCGGACCGGATGGCGCGCGAAAAGGTCCGGCCATCATGGCGGGTGGAAACCATGAGGCATGGGAGCGTACCAGCGGCATTTTTACATCTATAGCCGCAAAAGCCGATGACACCCCGTGCTGCCAGTTTTTCGGCGATGGCGGTGCGGGCCATTTTGTCAAGATGGTCCATAACGGTATCGAATATGCGATCATGCATTTGCTCATGGAAACATATGCCATTTTGGAGCACTGCTGCGGCTTCACACCAGATCGCATCGCTACTGAGTTTGAGAATCTCGACAACGGGGCAACCGCCGGCTTTCTCACGCGCGTAAGTGCCAACGTAGTTGGCGCGCGCAATGCAGATAGCGGTCAGTTTTTGATCGACTTGGTTGATGATGCTGCCGGTCAAAAAGGAACCGGACAATGGACGGTGCAAACGGCGCTTGAGCTGGGTGTTGCCACCCCCACTTTGGCCGAAGCGGTCATGTGGCGCAGTTTATCTTGCCACCCCTTGTATCAAAATAAATCTGACCATTCAGAGCCGACCTCTGTCGCGGCGCTTTCGTCAAAGGAACAAACAAACTTGCTTGCCGTTTTGCCAGATGCGCTTGCCTTGACGTTCGCCAGCGCGTTCATCCAGGGCTTAAGTGTCTGCGACGCAGCTACAGGGGTGCTCGAACATGACTTGGACCGTGAGACGATCCTGCACACTTGGCGTCGCGGCTCCATCCTTGAAAGCGCAATGGTCGAACTTTTGTTTGAAAGCGAAAAGGAAGGGTTCGATCATCGCAATCCGTTTGCAAGCGGGGCCATCAAGTCGATTGTTGAAAAGGGGCTGGACCCATTGCGCCAAGTGGTTGCGAACGCGGCGCAAGCTGGAATTCCGTGCAGCGGCTTTGCTTCGGCCTTGGCCTATATGGAAGCACTAAACGGCTCCCCCCTGCCCACGGCGATGATTCAGTTGCAGCGCGATTTCTTCGGACGTCATGGCCTCAAAGCCAAAACAACCGGGGAACCGATACGGGCTCCCTGGGCACCTACCCCCGGCCCAAACCCGAACCCGAAGGATAGAGGTTCGTAATGTCGGAACGGTCCTGCATTCTCATCATGGGTGTTTGCGGCTGCGGCAAGACGACTATCGGCCAGCTTCTCGCCGAAAGGCTAGAAGGCGTATTTCTGGATGCGGATGACCTCCACCCACCCCAAAATGTAAAGAAAATGGCGGCTGGCCACCCCTTGAATGATGAAGACCGATGGCCTTGGCTGGATCTGCTCAAGCGCGCCATCCACGATCACCAGGGGGATCAAATTCTCGTCGTCGGCTGTTCGGCCCTGAAGGAAGCGTACCGTCAAAGAATTGGCGCGGGCACGTATCATCTGGTGTATTTGAAAGGGACGCAGGAAGAAATTCTCCCACGCATTCAGTCACGCAAAGGTCATTTCATGCCTGCGGAACTTCTCTCCAGCCAGTTTTCCGACTTGGAGGAACCAACCGAAGCATTAACCGTTTCCATAACGCCCACGCCTGATGAAATTGTGCAATTCATTGTGGACAATCTTCACCTGTAAACAATAAAAGACGCCCGTTAATGATGTCGTGAAAGGCTCCGCCATGTCTGCAAATGGCTAGAAGCAGACCTCTGCCCCCAGTTAGAAGCACGAGGTGCTGCACCCTTTTAATATTCTTCGGTGTGCCCAAAACGTACCAGCCATTATTCGTCCTTAAACCCTGCCTATACGCTTTCATTCGGGCAGAGGTATGAAACGGTTGCGACAGCGCCGAACTACTGTATTGAATTAAAACAACTTTACTTTATGTGCCTCCTTCGGGAGGCAGGGGCCGGAGGTTCGAATCCTCTGAACGAAGACCAAATAAACCCTCGGTGAAAGCCGGGGGTTTTTGGTTTTGCGCCGTGGCCCGCCTGCGCCATGAAAATAAATGCTCAACCCCCTAGTTTTGTCAGGGTATTGTCGCATGGGATCGCGAACGGCTAGAGTGTGTGCGAACCACGCCTGCCTTACAGAAGAAAGTTTGCCCACGATGACCCAAACACCGCCAACCCCATGCCCCTGCAATTCCGGGAAAGACTTCGCTGCTTGCTGTGGCCCGATCCTTGATGGAACCGCCACAGCCGAAACGGCGGAGGCATTGATGCGATCGCGCTACACCGCCCATGTGATGGGCAACTTCGAGCACGTCGCCAATACCCACGCGCTTGAAATACAGGACACCTTTAACAAGTCCGCCGCCCAGGCACAGTGGAAAGACACCGAATGGCTTGGGTTGGAAATTCGCGAAACCACCGATGGCGGGCCAGACGATGAAACCGGTACCGTGACCTTTACCGCACGCTTTAAAGAAGATGGCCAAGTTCACGCGCACCGCGAACATTCTGTTTTCCGCCGCGAAAGTGGGGAATGGGTCTATGTTGACGGCACGATCAACCCACCAATAGAACCCCGGCGGGTCGAAAAGATCGGGCGCAATGATCCCTGCCCCTGCGGTTCTGGCAAAAAATACAAGAAATGCTGCGGCGGCTAAGCGCAGAAAGCGAGAATTTATGGAGCGACATTTCACTTGCACCGCCTGTGGAAAATGCTGCGAAGGCTGGCTGCCGCTGTCAATTGATGACGCCCTTGCCCATGCTGAGCGGTTTCCATTGTTCCTGCTGTGGACCCCGGTACGCGCGGGCGGCAAATCCTATGATTTAACGGCTCAATTGGGGTTTCAGCTAAAGCTCAAGAACCGCAAACAGGCCGCCGTGCGCATCACGCCGGTTTCTTATGTGCCCACAAACATGGCGTGCCCGGCACTTAAACCCGACGGGCTTTGTGGCGTGCAAGATAACAAGCCGCAACGGTGTCGCACCATGCCGTTATCGGCCAGTCGCGCACAAAGCGATCAGGCCGACCTGCTGATCCCAAAGGCGGGGTGGTTATGCGACACATCTGACACGGCGACGCTGGTTTACCGCGACAACAAAATTGTAGCCGGCGAAGACTTTCAGGCTGAACGTGAGCAACTTCTTTCGGATGCAGAAATTTTAAGACCCTTTGGCCAACTGATGCTCGACAGCCAACCCAGCCTGCGTACGCAATTGCAAAAGATTGCCCTGCGCCCCCACGGCGGCCACCTGATCATAAATTTTTCAAGCCTGATCCCACGTCTTGCGAAGATCGATATATACGACTTCGCCGCCAAACAGCTCGCCGTGATGAACGACTTTGCAGAACGAACCGCAAGCAAGGCGGAATTTTCAGATGAACACGAACGCTATAAGTCTTGCGGTGCAGACTTGCAGCGGATTGTGGATGGGGCGCCCTAGAGCGATTGCAGTTCGCGGTGCATTTCACGGTGCAGGCGCCATTCGCGCAATACCAGCCACACCATCATCACGATGCCAGCCAAGGTGACGTACAGGCGAACCGGCTCAAAATAAGCCATCAGCAATTCACCGCCAAACAACAGCAATAATATCT
>DAOVVL010000061.1 GCA_030637205.1 Thalassospiraceae bacterium
ATCAAGCTTCCCGAGATCGCCGAAAACGGCGCCACCGTGCCTATCACCGTTTCGGTGGCAAGCCCGATGACGGCCGGCGATCACGTGACGCACATTCACATCGTGGCCGAAGGCAATCCCAGCCCCGAAGTCATTTCCTTCAACCTGACTGCTTCCAATGGTAAAGCCGAAGTGGCAACACGCATGCGTTTGGGCAAAACCCAGAACGTTGTTGCTGCCGCCGTCATGAGCGACGGTACGGTTCATACCAATTTGAAAAGCGTCAAAGTCACCATCGGCGGTTGCGGCGGTTAACCCCCTGCACCGATCTGTGGACATGATTTTTTAGGAGTGAATGAAAATGGCTAAAAAACCTCGCGTGAAAGTGCCGAAGACGGCTGCCAAGGGTGACATGATCAACATCAAAACCCTGGTTTCCCACAAGATGGAAACTGGCAACCGCAAAGGCAAAGACGGCAAGAAAGTCCCCCGTATGATCCTGAATAACTTCAAGGTCACGTTTAACGGTGCGGCTGTTTTTGGCGCCGATATGCATCCCGCGGTTTCCGCAAACCCCTATATCGCTTTCTTTATGAAAGCGGAAAAAAGCGGAACCTTCAACTTCACCTGGACCGACGATAGCGGCAAAACCATGTCAACAAGTGCTGACATGGCAGTGTCTTAAGTCTGGTCTTTAGGGAGGGATTATAATGATGAAGAAACAACTTAACGCAGCGATTGTTCTGCTGGGCGCCGGGCTTCTGCTCGCCGCTTGCTCCGACGGTGGTATGACGACGACGTCATCATCAGCTCCCGCTGATGACACCACAACTGGTGCCAATGGCACGTCGGACAATCCTGATGCATGGTCGGGTTACAAAACGGCAATCGCCACTACCCAAGCCATGAACGATGACGAGTTCGAAAACCCTGGCATGCCTTATGTTGATCAGGCTGCCGGCATCTGGGATGAACCTGCGGGTGCTTCCGGCCTTTCGTGTGCCAGCTGCCACGGTGCAGTTGATGACGCAGCCGGTGGTGCACTTCGCATCCCGATGAAGGGTGTTGGTGCAACGTTCCCGCGCTTGGATGCGGACAGCGGTAAACCGATTAACGTCGAACTGCAAATCAACAAGTGCCGCGTCGGCCAACAGTATGCAAGTCCGTTCAAGTATGAATCGGATGAAATGCTGGGTATGACGGGTTTGGTGCGCAAACAGTCTAACGGGATGCCGGTGATTTCGACCGCTGGCGATCCGGAAGATGAACTGCACACCGCTTGGCAGGCTGGTAAAGAATTCTATTACCAGCGCCGTGGCAAACTCGACATGGCTTGCAAACATTGCCACGAGGATAACGCTGCAAACATCATCCGCGCAGAAACCTTGTCGCAAGGCCAGTCAAACGGGTTCCCGACTTACCGCTTCAAGTGGCAGAAGCCGGGCTCGTTGCATCGCCGTTTCCGCGGTTGCAACAAGAACATCCGTTCAACACCTTACGGTTATGGCTCGGACGAGTACCTGAACCTTGAAACCTATCTCGCATGGCGCGGGCGTGGTCTCCAGGTTGCGGCACCCGCCGTGCGTAAATAAGTCACGAACACATCTGGGGCGGCACCTGAAATTCGGGTTGCCGCCCCTTTTGTGACTTATTAAAGTCAATATTGATTTGTACATTTTTAAACACATACCCCATTTAATAATCATTGCACGGAATAAACGATGCTCACTCGTAGAGACTTTCTTCAGGTTACGGCGGCAACGGCTGCCATCCTCGGACCCGGCGCAGGTATTGCACGCGCCGCCGCCGGACAAACCATCACTCAGGAAAAACTGCTTGAGTTTGATTCCGTCGGCCAGGTCACGCTGCTGAACTTCACCGACATTCACGCCCAGTTGATGCCGGTTTATTTCCGCGAGCCTTCGGTCAATATTGGTGTTGGCGATGTTTTGGGCCTGCCGCCGCACCTGACCGGCAAAGATTTCCTGAAAAACTTTGGCCTGATGGCCGGAACGCCAGAAGCGTACGCATTTTCCAGTTCTGATTTTTCATCACTGGCTTCGCAGTACGGCCGCATCGGCGGGCTGGCCCACATGGCAACCCTGATTAAAGCCATCCGTTCTGAGCGCCCTGCCAACACCCTGCTGATCGATTGCGGTGATACATGGCAAGGTTCTTACACATCATTGGCCACACTTGGCGAAGACATGGTTGATGTGATGAACGCGCTGGGCGTGGAACTGATGGTTCCGCACTGGGAATTCACTTACGGCGCAGAACGTGTTGAAGAACTGATTTCCAAACTGGACTTCCCGTTTTTGGCCGGTAACGTCAAAGACAACGAATGGCAGGAACGCGTATTTGAATCCACATCGTTCTTTGAACGCGGCGGTGTCAAAATCGCCGTGGTCGGACAGGCCTTCCCCTACACACCGGTCGCCAATCCGCGTTACATGATCCCCGACTGGTCGTTCGGCGTGAACGAAGAAATGGTCCGCGAAAACGTTGACGCCGCGCGCGCCCAGGGCGCCGACCTGGTGGTGCTGGCCAGCCATAACGGTTTTGACGTGGATCGCAAACTGGCCTCGCGCGTCGATGGCATTGATGTCATCCTGACCGGCCACACTCACGATGCCATTCCCGGCGTCATTACGGTGAACGACACCTTGTTGATCGCCACCGGTTCACACGGCAAGTTCCTTGGCCGTCTTGATCTCAACATTGAAAACAAAAAGATCAAGAATTACCGCTACAAGCTGATGCCGGTGTTTACCGATGCCATCCGCCCCGATCCTGAAATTCAAGCCGTGGTCGAAAAAATCCGCAAGCCCCATCAGGGTGTTATTTCCGAAGTGCTTGGCAAGTCGGAAAGCCTGTTGTATCGCCGCGGTAATTTCAACGGCACGTTTGATGATTTGATCTGTGACGCGATCATCGAAGAACGCGACACCCAGATTGCGCTTTCGCCGGGTTTCCGCTGGGGTTCCTCCATCCTTCCCGGTCAGGACATTACCGGCGACGATGTTTATAACCAAACCGCAATCACCTATCCCAACGTTTACCGCAGCGAAATGACCGGCGAAACGTTGAAGCTGATCCTGGAAGATGTGGCCGACAACCTGTTTAACACCGATCCTTATTATCAACAGGGTGGCGACATGGTGCGTGTTGGCGGTATGGGCTATCGCATCGATATCCATCAATCCATCGGCAACCGAATTACCGATATGACCCTGCTTTCAAGTGGCGATCCCATAGATGCGGCCAAATCCTACACGGTTGGCGGCTGGGCATCGGTTAACGAAGGCACCGAAGGCCCGCCGATTTATGATCTGGTTTCTGATTATATCCGCAAGAAAAAGGTCGTGAACGTACAGCCCAATACCAACATCAAGGTTATTGGCGCTTAGACGCTTGCGCCCAGCACAGGAAACCTAAATATGGACCCGTTTGCTATCAGTTACCTCGGTTCGTTCGGTGCGGGGGTTCTCAGCTTTGCATCACCTTGTGTTTTGCCGCTGATCCCGGCGTACCTGTGTTTTCTGGGCGGCGCATCGCTTGATGAACTTACCGCCGAAGGCGGTGTTGATCGCGAAGTACAAAAACGCGTCTTTGTTTCCTCATTTGCGTTCGTGCTGGGTTTTGCTTCCGTTTTCATCGCACTGGGGGCAACGGCAACTTCCGTCAGTTTGTTGATCGCTGAAAACATAAATATTTTGTCACAAATCGCCGGTGTGGTGATTGTGATCTTTGGCCTGCACTACGCGGGCTTGTTCCGCATCGGCTTCCTGAATTTTGAAGGTCGTTTTCATTTGCAAAACAAACCTTCAGGACTGATCGGAAGTTACATCATCGGCCTTGCTTTCGCATTTGGCTGGACCCCGTGCGTAGGCCCGATTCTGGCCACCATTTTGATGGTCGCCAGTTCCAGTTCTGATATCTGGTATGGCGTTTCGCTGTTGGCGGTATATGCTGCCGGCATCGGCATTCCGTTCCTGATTGCGGCCTTTGCGGTGAAACCGTTCATGACGTTTCTGGCGCGCTTTCGCAAACATATGCACACCGTTGAGATCACCATCGGCGGCCTTTTGGTGCTGACCGGCATTGCCATCTTCACCGGATCGCTGGCTGATGCATCGCAGTGGCTGCTGGAAACCTTCCCTGCCTTTACCAGCGTCGGCTAGAGCAAAGCCCCCAACTTTTGTATGGAATTAGCCTTAAAATCAAACTTTTTTGGCCGATCTTATACTTATGAACGCATGGTAATTGGGCCAAGGCGCACTATATTTAGATCAAGCGAACGGTTCGGGTCATGTGTGCTTGCCCCCCAAACACCGGTGACCTCGTTCGCAATCGCGATTTAATTCGCGCTAATAAGAAGATCGAATTCCTGACAATATCCCTCAATCCCCCCCCGTCAGGAATTTGACGAAAAATAAGGCGGAGCCTGCAAAGGCTCCGCCAATTTCGTTTCGGGGTAAGGTCCGGCTTGCTTTTAAAGGTCTTGGGGCAGCTCAGGCGGCAGTTCATCAGCGTACAGATCGTACTTAATTCCCTTCTCATCCAGGGCATCGCCAATGCCGCCCAGCCAACGCTGGAAATTAGGTTCGGTTTCATAGCCGTTGGTGCGCGCGTACTTAAACAGGAAGTAAAAATGAAACGGTTTGAAATAACCGGGAATACGCAGCACTTCGGCTTTGTTGCCGGAGCGCCCGGCAACCTTGTCGGTCGTTTCGGGGAAAAACTGGATGGTCGGTGTGAACAGCACGCCCCACTTGTTGGCCAGATCCTTTTCCTTTAATACCTCGCCGTCAAAATCGGTGACTTCGCGGTCGCCCCACAAATTCAGCTGGATCACCACAAAGTTATCCTGAATTGAATTTACAATGCGCGGGATACGCAAATTCACTTCGTGCATGCGTTTGCAGTACGGACAGCCCTTCTGTTCCCAGAAAATAACCAGCCGCTTGCCGGCGGCGCGGGCTTCGTCGAGGTCTTCTTTCAGGTCAAGAAAACTGTTTAAAAACCACGATTGCTGGTGCAAACCGTCTTCGCCGGTTGGGGGAACCGCCAACAGGTGGCTGTCCGCCTTGGCGGAATTCAGGCTCATAGCGCCAAAGGCCGAAAGCATTACAAACGCCACCAAAAAGCGGGCCATGCGTGTGAAAGTCATCTTGATGTTCTCCGATTAAATATTACGGCCAGATAATCGACCAGCCGGCCAGTTCGCGTTCAACAATTTCCGGCAGGCCTGCCTTCACCAGTTCGACGCCGTCGATCAGGTTGTCAGGGTTAATGCCGAGGTTCGATAACGTATTGCCGCAGGCGATGAACTGGATATCATATTGCATCTGGCTCTCGATGCGCGCTTTGACAACCGAATCCTGCAAAAGCATCCGTACTCCCTGCCCCCAGCCCAACACCGCGATTTCCAGATTATCCTGTCCGTAATATTTCTGAATGTTGATGACATTATAAAGCAGCGAGTTGACCGCGTTTTCATCCTTGAAATTCAACGAAATCAGAATTCTGCGCGGATTGTCCATGCTTGGCACAGGATCGGACAGGGTTTGCGCCTGGGCAAACGGCGCCCATGTCAGCAATAACAAAGCCACCAAAGCCACCATGGACATGGGGAAAATTTTGAGCCTGCGACCAGACATTTGAGGTCTTTTCAGTGGGGTCAGTGGGGGCATTGCGATCTCGGTTTTTCTTCGGCGACGGTCATTATATTAGATCATCTTAATGCTTTTGACACGGGCTCAATTGTGTTTTTTTCGTGTTTTTACAATGTTTTAGCGGGAAATCGCCATCTCCCTGCCGTGTCCCGGCCCTGATAAATGCTTGACCTCTTCTGAATATTAGTTATATCTAATACTTGATTTCAGTCCTGTATTCCCAGAGGCGCTCATGGAAGTTAGCCAGCTAGAAGAAAATGCCAACTCAGCCAGTGTGCTGCTCAAAGCGATGAGCAACGAAACCCGGCTGATGATTCTATGCCAGCTCTTGAACGGTGAAAAAACCGCAGGGGAATTAGATAGCGTAACCCAGCTTAGCCAGTCGGCCTTATCACAGCATCTGGCCGTATTGCGCGACCGTGGCCTGGTGCAGACGCGGCGCCAGTCGCAACACATCTATTATTCGCTTTCGGGCAACAAACCCCGCGCAATCATTGAAGTTCTCTATAGCATCTACAACCCGGAAGAAGAGGGTTGAGCTTGACTTTCGGGCGTATATTTATTAGATATTGCTAATGTTTTTCATTGGCCGTTCGGCCTGCGAATAACAGCCAATAAATCATTGTTTTAGCTCAACTGAGCACCCCTGCCGCCTTCGCATTTGTCGGCATTTGGCCGGTGGTTTGCTCAGGCGATCAATTTACATTTTTTCAAGCCGCCAAAGACCTATCAAATGCAGATTTACCTTCCCATTGCCGAAGTCTCGGTCAACATTTTCCTGATCCTTGGTATGGGTGGTGGTATCGGTTTTCTTTCCGGCCTCTTTGGCGTCGGCGGTGGTTTTTTGATGACCCCGCTGTTGATCTTCATTGGCATTCCCCCAGCCGTTGCCGTTGCCACCGAAGCCAACCAGATTGTGGCTTCTTCGGTTTCTGGCGTGCTGGCGCACTGGAAACGCGGCAACGTCGATTTCAAGATGGGTGCGGCGCTGCTGGTTGGTGGTGTGATCGGTTCCACGGCCGGTGTGTCGCTGTTTACCTTCCTGCGCGAACTGGGCCAGATCGATCTGGTGATTAAACTTTCCTACGTAGTGTTTTTGGGCATCATCGGCGGGTTGATGTTTGTTGAAAGCCTGCGCGCGCTTCTGCGTTCCAAACGCCAGGCCCCGCCAAAGCGTCGAACCCATTACTGGATTCACGGCCTGCCGTTCAAGATGCGCTTCAAGCGTTCCAAAGTTTATATCAGCGCCCTGCTACCGTTGGTGATCGGCATTATCGTCGGCATCCTTTCGGCCATCATGGGTGTTGGCGGCGGTTTCATCATGGTTCCGGCCATGATCTACCTGCTCGGTATGCCGACTTCGGTGGTGGTGGGAACGTCGCTGTTCCAGATCATTTTTGTGACCGCCAACGTCACCGTGCTGCAATCGGTTAACAACTACGCCGTTGACGTTGTGCTGGCGATATTGCTGTTGATCGGTGCCGTGATCGGCGCACAGTTTGGCGCGCGCGCCGGGGCCAAACTTGGCGGTGAACAGTTACGCATTCTGCTGGCCCTGATGGTGCTTGGCGTTTGCGTCAAGATCGGCCTGGACCTGACGCTCACACCCGATGACCTGTTTGGCATCGCGCAAGACGGGGGGCACTGATAATGAAAAAGTTCTGCCTCAACGCCCTGTTGTCGGTTTTTGTCTTTGCCGCCATGTCCGCCTTTTCCCATGCCACTTTGGCAGACAGTCTCGACGTTGACCTGTCCAAACCGGAAGTGGAACTGACCACTTCGTTTGATGGCGCGCAGTTGCTGTTTTTTGGCGTTCACACCCCCGGCACCGATGTGATCGTGGTGGTGCGCGGCCCGGAAAAGGATACCCCGGTTCGGCGCAAGGAACGCATTGCAGGTATCTGGGTAAATTCTGACGAAGTTATGTTCAAAAAGGTGCCGACCTTTTATTCGGCAGCAGCGACCCGCCCACCTGAGGAAATTCTCGATGCTGAAACCCTCAGGAAATTTGAAATCGGTGTTGAAAACCTGAACCTGGTTCCGGGAAATGCCATTTATTCGATGGATGATATAACTGTTTTTTCAGCAGGCCTGTTGCGTAACATGCAGCGCATCGAACTCTTCAGCGCCAAAATCGGCGAGATTAAAAAAGTCGGCAAACAGTTGTTCCGCACCAATTTGTGGTTCCCGTCCAATGTCAACGTTGGCGGGTATATTGTAACGACGCACCTGGTAATGGACGGGAAAATTACCGAAACCAAGGTTACCAACATCCTGGTTCATAAAACCGGCATCGAAGCAGGTATTTACAATTTTGCCCACGATCACGCTTTATTATACGGCTTACTTGCAGTCTTGATCGCTGTAGTGTCAGGATGGAGTGCAAACGCCATTTTCAGAAAGGGATAAACTGAATATGTCTGATCCCAGGTTTGAAGAAATGAACTGTGAACCGCCCACACCCAAAGATGGTGGCAAAAAAAAGGAATTTACTTTTCTTTGTGTGGTCGATGATAGCGATGAGCTGAGCCGTGCGGTTCGCTTTTCCTGTCGCCGCGCCCAACGGGTTGGCGGTCGCGTGGCGCTGGTGTATGTGATCCAGCCTGCCGAATTCCAGCACTGGATGGCGGTTGGCGACCTGATGCGCGAAGAAGCCCGCGAAGAAGCCGAACAGTTGATGAGTGTCATCGCCGAAAGCGTCACACGCTGCTCGGGCATGACGCCTGCGATCTATATCCGCGAAGGCAATACCACCGAAGAACTGATCGAGCTGATTGACGAAGAAGACAGCATCTCGCTTCTGGTTTTGGGTGCGGCCGCAGGCGACGATGGCCCCGGCCCGCTGGTCAGTTACTTCATGGAAAAAGCCGGCGGCAAGCTACGCGTTCCCATTACCGTGGTGCCCGGCTCGCTCAGCAATGAAGAAATCGATTCCATTACATAATTATTCCAAGAGCGTGCATTCGCACGGCGCACGCTTGTGCGCTTGGGTAAAGAACGCTCTAAGGAGCGGCGCACGCTTGCGTGCTTGGGAAAAATGCGCGGATTCGCACGGCAC
>DAOVVL010000028.1 GCA_030637205.1 Thalassospiraceae bacterium
ACGGCACGGCCCCAGCGGGCGGCGTCTATGATGCGAACCGCCCGGCCGTGGGCGCACTGTTAACGGGGCTGGGGTGTGCGGTCACCGATTTGGGCATTTTAGCTGATGATCCTGCAACGGTTCGCAACGCTTTGGAAAAGGCGGCGAAAAACCATGACCTGTTAATCACGTCGGGCGGGGTCAGCCAAGGCGAAGAAGACCACGTTGCGGGTGTGGTGCAGGCGTTGGGGCAGCTTCATTTCTGGCGCTTGGCGATCAAACCCGGAAGGCCCATTGCGCTGGGCACATTGAACGCAGGCGCCTGCGCATTTGTCGGCCTTCCCGGCAATCCGGTGGCGGCCATGGTGACCTTCATGATGATCGCGCGCGCGATGATCCTGAAGCTCAGCGGCGAAACGGCAACGGACGTTCCACGCTTTCAGGTTGCGGCGGCATTTTCCATGGACAAAAAACCGGGACGGCTGGAATGGTTGCGCGGGCATTTGAAAAGTGGGCCCGATGGCCAGATGGTTGCGGACAAATTCAGAACCCAGGGCGCGGGTATCCTCACTTCCATGGTCGCATCCGATGGCCTGATCGAGGTGCCATCAGAAACCACTCGTATTGAAGTCGGCGACATGGTCAGCTTCATTCCCTTTGGCGCGGTGACTTGAAATGAACCTTTTGTATTTTGCATGGCTGAAAGAAAAAACCGGCGTTGCCAAGGAAGACCTGCCTTTGGCCGACGGCGTTGCCACTGTGGCTGACCTGATCGAACAACTCACCGCGCGCGGCGGCGGTTTTGCAGAAGCGTTTGCGGACAGTTCCATCGTGCGCGTCGCGGTCAATCAGGAACATGTCGGGCTTGATGCAAAATTGAACGACAGCGATGAAGTTGCATTTTTCCCTCCGATTACCGGTGGTTGAAGGGCATAAGTAAATGATCCGTGTTCAGGAACAAGATTTTGATGTTGGCGAAGAATATCGCCGCTTTTGCGCCGGCCGAACGGACGTCGGCGGGGTGTGTATGTTTGTCGGCCTGGTGCGCGACTTCGCACCCATTGACGGGGCTGACGTATCCATTTCCGCCATGACGCTGGAACACTATCCGGGCATGACGGAAAAACAGTTAGCCGATATTGAGGCCGAAGCCCAAAGCCGCTGGCAGCTTGACGATACGCTGATCATTCACCGCTATGGCCGCATGGAACCGGGCGACCAGATCGTGATGGTGGCTGTGGCATCGACACATCGCGATGCGGCGTTCGAGGCCGCACGTTTTTTGATGGACTGGCTCAAGACCAAGGCGCCGTTTTGGAAAAAAGAAGAAACCAAAGACGCTGCCCAGTGGGTCGATGCGCGCGAAAGCGATGATACGGCGGCAAAACGCTGGGAAAAGAAATAGGGTTTCAGTTTCAATCCGCTCATAATAGTGGGCACGCTTTTTTTAAGGGCGCATGGCCCTCAAGGAACCCTTCATGGCAAAACCGCCCAAAAAATATGACATCGAGACCGGGGATGACGATTGGCCGATCAAGGCCTATCGCAATCAGGATTTCATGATGTCGCGCGAAGGGCGTTCCATGCGCATCATGTCCGAATTTATCGAACCCGAAGCGCGCTTTGAAAAAGAAAACATTTCCGACACCGTCGTATTTTTTGGATCTGCGCGCATTCGCCCCCGCGAAGTCGCCGAACAGGCGTTGGCATCGGCCAAATCGCATGGGGGTGATCTGGTGCGCGCTGAAACGACGCTGGAAATGTCCAGGTATTATGAAGACGCGCGGGAACTATCGCGCCGCATGACCGAATGGTCAAAGGCGATCAAGGGTCGCAAGCGCCGTTTTGTGGTTTGCACCGGCGGGGGCCCGGGCATTATGGAAGCCGCCAACCGCGGCGCGGCAGAAGCCAAGGGAAAAAGTGTGGGGCTGAACATATCGCTGCCTCACGAACAGCAAGGCAATCCGCACATCAGCCGCGAACTTGAGTTTAAGTTCCACTATTTCTTTATGCGCAAATTCTGGTTTTCGTATCTGGCCAAGGCGGTGGTGTTTTTTCCGGGTGGTCTTGGCACGCTGGATGAATTTTTCGAACTGATGACCCTGATCTCGACGCACAAGATGGGCAAACAAGTTCCCATCGTTTTATTCGGCAGCGATTATTGGAACGAGGTCATGAACCTGGATGCGCTGGTCAAGTTTGGCACCATATCGCCCAGCGATCTGGATCTGTTTTATCGCACCGACACGGTCGATGATGCGTTTGATTACCTGACCCGCATTTTGACGGAACGCCATCTGGATAAACCCGGTGGGTCGATGTAAGGCAGATCAGCTTCTGCTTATTCGGCAGCCGATGCTTTGGCGCGCGGTTTGCCCACTTCCTTGTCGTAATCTTCAATCATCTGCTGGGTGATCTCGCCGACCGTGTAGGTGTGATCGTCAATGGCGCTCACCGGGGTGACTTCGGCAGCGGTTCCGGTGAGAAATACCTGCGTGGCGTTTGCCAGCTCGTCGGGCATGATTACGCGTTCAATTACTTCGATGCCACGACGTTTTGCAAGGTCGATTACGGTGCGCCGCGTGATGCCATCGAGAAAACAATCTGGGGTGGGGGTGTGTAGTTTGCCGTCGCCCATTTCAAAGAATATGTTGGCGCCGGTGGCTTCGGCCACCTGGCCACGATAATCCAGCATCAGGCTGTCATCAAACCCGTCAGCTTCCGCCGCGTGTTTGGAAAGGGTGCAGATCATGTATAGGCCTGCGGCCTTGGCGTGCACCGGTTCGGTTTCGGGTGACGGGCGCTTCCATTTGGAAGTTTGCAGGCGCAGGCCCTTGAGGCGGGCTTCGGGCGAAAAGTACGAAGGCCATTCCCACGCCGCGATTGCCAGATGGACGGTGTTTTGTTGTGCCGAAATGGCCATCATTTCACTGCCACGCCATGCGATGGGGCGAATGTAGCCATCGACGATGTTGTTCACTTCACAGGCTTCGATGCAGGCGGCATCAATTTGCTCAGCAGAGTAGGGAATTTCAAAGCCTAGAATTTCAGCTGACTTGAGCAGACGTTCGGTGTGTTCGCGTAATTTAAAGATGTTGCCCGCATACATGCGTTCGCCTTCAAACACGCTTGAGCCATAATGCAGGGCATGGCTCAGCAAATGCACGTTGGCGTCGCGCCACTGCACCATTTTTCCATCAAACCAGATCTGACCATCGCGGTCGTCGTAGGATGTTGCGGCCATCTGCTCAGCACTCCATCTCAAGATTTTGTAATATTATTACCTTTACGGAGTCTCCCCCGGAATGTTCTTGCGTTTTATCAGCCTTCAGCATATATGTCAATAACACTGACTTAATTTTAAGGCCCCACAAAAGGTACGAAAAATGCTGCCCAAAGAAGCCAAATCTATGCAAAATCCAGATGCTCACGTGGCCGGTACCCATCTGAGCGAGGGTGATATGCGCCACGTCATCGAGCTGTTGTTTTTTGCCTATCGTGATTTCACGGGCGTTGCCGATGCCATTTTGGATGAATACGGGTTTGGCCGCGCGCATCACCGGGTCATTTATTTCGTAAAACAAAACCCCGGCATTACGGTCAACCGGCTACTGGATATTCTCAAAATTACCAAACAAAGCCTCTCGCGTGTTCTGGGCCAATTGGTGCGCGAAGGGTTCGTCAACCAACGCGCCGATGCAGATGATCGCCGTCGGCGTATTCTGTCGCTGACCCTTAAGGGCGATGATCTGGAACGCCAGTTGACCGAGGCACAGAGCGAACACATTCGCAAATCATACGCCACACTTGGCAGTGGTGATATTCAGGGGTTTAAAGACGTGCTGACCGGCATCATCAACGAAGACGACCGGTTGCGTTTTGGGGGCGGTGGCCCGCATACTGAACAAGGCTGACGACAATCGACAGGGGAACCATGCAGGCTGATAATGCCCATATTCTGGTTGTGGACGACGATGCGCGTCTGCGCGAACTGTTGCAAAAATTTCTCAGCGAAAATGACTTTTTTGTTTTCACCGCAACCGATGCCGCCGATGCCCGCACCAAGCTGTGTTCGCTGGCGTTCGATTTGATCGTACTGGATTTGATGATGCCGGGCGAAAGCGGTTTGGAATTTGCGGCTGATCTCAGGAAAAATGATAACGACGTTCCAATTCTCATGCTTACCGCCATGGGCGAAACCGATGACCGGATCAAGGGACTGGAACAGGGCGCGGATGATTACCTGACCAAACCGTTCGAGCCGCGCGAATTGCTGCTGAGAATCAATTCGATCCTGAAAAGGGTTTCGCATGTCGAGGCGGCGGGGCCTTTAAGCGAAGTAAACATGGGCGAAGCGTGCTTCAATGTAGAACGATCTGAATTGATTGTCAGGGGCGAACCGGTAAAGCTGACCACGGTCGAACTAGGGCTATTGAAAGCGTTATCTGAAAATCCCGGCACGATCCTGTCGCGTGAAGACCTGATAGAACAAACCGGTGCCGATGCGGCGGGGCGCGCCATTGATGTGCAGGTCACCCGACTTCGTCGAAAAATTGAAACCAACCCCAAGGTTCCGCGTTACCTGCAAACGGTGCGCGGCAAGGGGTATGTTCTGATGCCGGATTGAGCGCACCCATGGCCGTAAAAAATTTCCTGAAACCATATTTACCCAAAAGCCTGCTCGGCCGGTCGGTGCTGATCATTGTCATGCCGCTGGTGTTGTTGCAGGTGGTGACGGCGACAATCTTTTTTGAAAACCACTGGAACAAGGTTGGGCGGCGTTTGGCGTTGGGCGTGTCTGGCGATATTTCTTACGTTATCGAAGCCATGAGCAAATACCAGGACCCGGCCATGAACCAGTGGATGTTTGGCCAGGCCAGCTCCAAAATGAATTTGATATTTAATATGCGCGCGGACGATGTGATCCACCCACCCAACGTCGATAACAGTCGCATGGTTCAAATGCTGACCGCTGCGCTGACCAGCCAGATCAGAAAACCGTTCAGCATCGATTCCCAAAGCGATGATCGAAACGTGACGGTCGAAATCCAGTTGGGCAGCGATGTACTGAGCGTGGTGGTGCCCAACAAACGACTGTTCAGCACCACGACTTATGTCTTTGTGATGTGGATGGTCGGCACCAGTTTGTTGCTGTTTGGCGTGGCGACGATTTTTATGAAAAATCAGGTACGCCCCATCAGCCGGCTGGCATCTGCCGCCGATGCGTTCGGCACCGGGCGCGATACGCCCAATTTCAAACCCGAAGGCGCATCCGAGGTTCGCCAGGCCGCCAGCGCCTTTATCGCCATGCGCGATCGCATCCGCCGCCATATCCAGCAACGCACCGACATG
The DNA here is from genome assembly GCA_030637205.1 of Thalassospiraceae bacterium. Classification (GTDB taxonomy): domain Bacteria; phylum Pseudomonadota; class Alphaproteobacteria; order Rhodospirillales; family Magnetovibrionaceae; genus DAOVVL01. The sequence goes on from DAOVVL010000028.1 coordinate 5,332, forward strand.
CTGGCCGGTGTGTCGCACGATTTACGCACACCGATTACACGCATGAAGCTGCAACTTGAAATGATGGGCGAGGGCAATGGCGATGATGCCGCCCACCTGAAAAGCGATATCGCCGATATGGAACACATGCTCGACGAGTATCTGGCGTTCGCGCGCGGCGAAGGGGCTGAACAGCCGGTTCTGTGCAACGTCAGCGCACTTCTCAACGACATTGCCACCCAGGCCCGGCGCAAGGGGGCCGCCATTGATCTGCACACTGAGGGCGAAATTGAAGCCACGATCCGGCCCAATGCGCTAAAACGTGCGCTGACCAACCTGATCGACAACGCCGTGCGCTACGCTGAAAATATTACGGTCCGCGCGGGTCTGCGCGACACCGGCCTTGAGATTGTCATTGATGATGACGGCCCCGGAATCCCTGAAGCCCAGCGCGAAGAAGTGTTCCGCCCGTTTTACCGCCTTGATGGTTCGCGCAACCCCAAAACCGGTGGGGTCGGGCTGGGGCTGACCATTGCGTTGGATGCGATCCGCGCCCACGGCGGCGAAATTACGCTGCTTGATGCACCGGGCGGGGGGCTGCGGGTAAAAGTGTCGTTGCCGGTATAAGCGTCAGAACATTCGCCCGCCGTTGGGCACTTCCAGGCTGGGCGCAATCAAGACCACTTCACCATCTGCGTCGGGAAAACCCAGCACCAGAACTTCCGACATGAATTTGCCGATCTGGCGTGCGGGAAAGTTGACCACGGCGGCAACCTGTTTGCCCACCAGTGCTTCGGGCGTGTAGTGGCGCGTGATCTGCGCCGAGGTTTTCTTTTCGCCGACATCCGCGCCAAAATCGATCCACAGTTTGATGGCCGGTTTGCGGGCTTCGCGATAGGGTTCCGCGCGCACTACTGTGCCGACCCGGATGTCGATTTTGAGAAAGTCATTAAAGGAAATCTCACTGCTCATGAGCCTTTAGCCGCCAAGTTCACGCGAGCGCCGCGCCGCCGCATCAATGGCTTTGACCATCAGTTCTTTCATCGCGCCATCTTTCATCAACACGTCCAGCGCCGCCGCTGTGGTGCCACCCGGTGATGTCACGTTTTCGCGTAACGTCTCGGCCGGGTCCGGCAACTGGTGCAGCATTTCACCGGCACCCGCCACCGTGGCACGCGCCAGCTTGTTTGACAGTTCTACCGAAAGGCCCGCCATCACACCCGCATGGGCCATGGCCTCAGCGAGCAAAAAGATATAGGCAGGCCCGCTGCCTGAAACGGCGGTGACCGCATCAAGCAATGCTTCGTCATCAACCCACGCGACTTCGCCGACGGCTTCAAGCAGGGCGGTGGCGGTGTCGCGCCCTGCCGGGTTGACGCCTGCGTTGGCAACGCACACCGCAATACCGCGCCCGATGGACGCTGGCGTATTGGGCATGGCGCGCACGATGTGTGCATCGCTGCCCAGTGCGGCCTCAAACGTAGCTATTGTTTTGCCTGCTGCGATGGAAAGAAACAGTGCGCCGCTGGCAACAAACCGCGCATACGGCGCGATCACCTCATCGAGGATCTGCGGCTTTACCGCAACCACCACCACATCGGGTTTGAAATTTTCAGAAAGCGCATCTGCGCCAGCCACCACGGCCACACCCAGATCAGTTGATATGTCGCGGGCACTTTCTGGGTTCGGTTCGACCACGGTAATGTCGCTGGCGCTCACGCCTTGTTCCAGCCAGCCGCGCGCAAGGGCGCTGCCCATTTTTCCGCACCCGACCAGCAGCAGCGTCGCCATCTTTAAAGGCCTCCGTTTGGGGTCACGCTTCGCCCACGGTTTCGATCATTGCTGACGCCACAGCTTCCTTGGCCGAACGGCCCCCCCAGATGACGTACTGAAAGGCGGGGTAAAAGCGTTCGGTTTCATAAAGTGCCGTTTCCACCACATCGACCACTTGATCGGGTGATGGGATATCGGCACCTTTGAGCGGCAGTGAATAGCGAAACATGGGCAAGCATTCTTCGCCGAACACGGTGAAGTGGCCCAACCACAATTGTTCATTGGCCAGCGCCAGCAGTTCGTACAGCTGGGCCCGCTTTTCAGTTTGTACCCGCATGTCAAACGCGCAGGTGAATTGCACCGTGTTGGCGTTTTCGCTCCAGTTGATAAACAGGCTGTAATCGCACCACCGGCCCGGAAGCTGCACCGTCATTTCGGCGTCGCTGGTGCGGTCCATGGGCCAGTCGTAGTGGCTGATGGTGTGTTCGATCAGGTCGATGGGGTGTCTGAACATTTGTTGCGTGTCTCTCATCATGGGCGGCTTTGCGCTTTGATTTAAGGGCCTGCCCGCCCTTATGCACACTTGATTTGGTGCATTGGCATGGATCGGCTACTAGCCATAGTGTGCCCAGCCGTCCAGCGCCCCGCAAGCGCCGAGCGCGCGCAGGCCGCGGTTTGTTGTGGATAAGCGCGCGTTCCGCCGAGTCGCAACGTGGTCGAAAGCGCCCGCGATCCGGTCGATGGCGTTCAAATGCGGCCCTTGGGGCGGAATTTTTAGGGAATCGGCTGCGAATCGGGGTGCGAATCGGGGTGCGAATTAAGCTGCGAATCGGGGGCTGTCACTTGCCCAGTGTGCGCTTTATTTCTTGGCGGAAGGCTTTTTCACAGGGGCTTTGTTGGCTTTTTTGGTTTTTTTCAGTTGCGCTTCCAGTGCGTCGACCCGCTTTTGCAGGGCCTCTTCGCCGGCTCGTGCATTGGCCGCCAGTGCTTTCACGGCCTCGAATTCTTCGCGTGTGACCAGGTCCTGATCGGCCAGCAGCTTTTGCAGTTGGCGGCGTACCATGCCCTCGGCATCGTCTTTCAGGCCCGTAACTGCGGATGCGGCGCCATTGGCCACCTTGGCAAGATCGTCAAGTAACCGGTTGGAAGTTTGCATCGGGGCCTCCGCCTGTAAATTTGTTAAAACCTAGGCTCTATTATGGTCTTATGGGGCTGGCTTAGGCAAGTGCCTGAAATCAGCCATATTTAAGGGGTGTAGTGCCATGGGCGGCGGTGCGCCGCTTGCTGCAAACGCGCTCGGGTCTTATAAACGAAGCGCCGGGTTGTTTTAAGAAATTTCAGAGGATTTTCAACATGTATGTGGTGACGGGCGGCGCCGGTTTTATCGGGTCAAACATCGTTTGGGCGCTTGAACAGCGCAACCACCACAAAGTTGTGGTGATCGACCGCATGCGCGATGGGGATAAATGGAAGAACCTCGCCAAACGCGAACTGTTCGATATCGTCCATCCCGACGACACCTTTGATTTTCTTGAAGACAACGCGACCAACATCGACGCCATTTTTCACATGGGCGCGATTTCATCGACCACTGAGCGCGACGTTGACCTGATTATTGAAAACAATTTCCAGCTTTCGCTGGACCTGTGGAAATGGTGCACGGCGCATCAAAGCCGTTTCATTTACGCATCCAGCGCAGCAACTTATGGCGATGGGGCCCGGGGCTTTGAAGACGATGCTTCAATAGACGCATTGGCAGGCCTGCGCCCGCTTAATCCCTATGGCTGGAGCAAACACCTGTTTGATCGCCGCGTTGCGCGCATGATTGATGATGGCGATGCCCATCCCAAACAGTGGGCGGGCTTGAAATTCTTTAACGTGTACGGCCCCAACGAACTGCACAAAGGTTCCATGTGCTCGGTTGTAAACCAGCTTCATGCGGTGGTTGAAAGTGGCGGCGAAGCCCAGCTGTTTAAATCGCACAATCCCGATTATTCCGATGGCGGCCAGTTGCGCGATTTTATCTACATCGACGATTGCATTGATGTGATGATGTGGTTGTTGGAAAACGAAGACGTTAACGGCCTGTTTAACTGCGGCACCGGCAAAGCGCGTTCGTTTCGTGATTTGGCAACGTCTGTATTTCAAGCCATGGACAAAGAAGCCAAGATCAAATACGTGCCGACGCCAAAAGCTATTCGCGATAAATACCAATACTTTACACAGGCCGACACGATACGCCTGCGCCAAGCCGGATACGATCGCCCGTTCACCGAACTTGAAGACGGCGTACGCAAGTACGTGAACGAATTTCTTTCCACCGATGATCCATATCGTTAGCCAGAATTGATGTTTTTTTCACTCGCCTTTCCCCATATAGATCCGGTGTTGATTGAGATCGGCCCGCTGGTTATTCGCTGGTATTCGCTTGCCTATATTGCTGGCCTGTTGATGGGCTGGCGTTTGATGGTGTGGATGGCGGCACAACCGCCGAAGATCATTAAACAGGACGATGTCGATGATTTTCTGGTGTGGGCTGTCCTTGCGGTCATGCTGGGCGGGCGCATCGGCTACGTGCTGTTTTACAATTTTGGATATTACAGCGCCAACCCGTCAGAGATTTTGCTGATCTGGCAGGGCGGCATGTCGTTTCACGGTGGGCTGCTGGGTGTCATCATCGCCACTTTCTGGTTTTGCCGGCAGCGTTCCATCAACACCCTTTCATTTTTTGACTTGCTGGGCGTTGCGACCCCGATCGGTTTGTTTTTCGGGCGCATTGCCAACTTCATCAACAGCGAACTTTATGGCCGCCCCACCGATGTGGCGTGGGGCATGGTATTTCCCACCGGCGGGCCACTGGCGCGCCACCCCAGCCAGTTGTACGAAGCGACCCTTGAAGGGCTGGTGTTGTTTGTGGTGGCGCTTGTATTGTGGCGCCGTGAAGCGATACGCAAACGCCCCGGTTTGGTGGCGGGTGTGTTTTTGATCGGCTATTCGTCGGCGCGCGCGTTTGTTGAACTGTTTCGCCAACCCGACCAGCACATCGGCTTTTTGGCGGGCGGAACCACCATGGGCCAGATGTTGTCATTGCCCATGTGGATTATTGGTGGCTGGTTGATCTGGTCGGCGCTCAAGGCTTCTTCTGACAGCACCAAAAAAACATGAGCTCGTTGCGCGATATTCTTAAAAATGAGATCAAGGCCCGCGGGCCGATCACTGTCTCAAGGTATATGGCGCAGGCTTTGGGCCACGACGAGTTTGGCTACTATATGCGCCAGGACCCGTTTGGCACCGATGGGGATTTCATCACCGCACCTGAGATCAGCCAGATGTTTGGCGAAATAATCGGCGTGTGGGTGGCGGTGGTGTGGCAGGCTTTGGGCCAGCCCAATCCGTTTAACCTGATCGAACTGGGGCCGGGGCGTGGCACATTGATGAGTGACGCCGTGCGCGCGGCTGAAAAAATGCCGGGCTTTGAAGACGCCGTTCGCGTCACGTTCGTTGAAACCAGTCCGGCCTTGAAAGAAGTCCAAAAACAGACCATGGCCGGTTTGTTTGCCATGCCGGCGTGGCGCGACAGCTTTTCAGATGTGGATGCGGATTTTGCGGGCTGCCCGTCGATCATCCTCGCCAACGAATTTTTTGATGCCCTGCCCATTGACCAGTATGAAAAGGCCGATGACGGCTGGCACCACCGTTTGATTAACTGGGCGGACGGTGAAAATGGCGAAGCGGGCGGTTTTGTTTTTGCATTAGGTGAAATACTGGAAGATGAAAGCGTTATTCCGCCTGATCTCAGGATCGCACCGCCCGGCGCACTGTTTGAGCATTGTGCAAGTGGCGCCAAAATTATCAGTGAAATCGCAACGCACATCCAAACCAACAGCGGGGCCGCATTAATCTTTGATTACGGTCATGTGGAACCGGGCATCGGCGAAACCTTGCAGGCGCTCAAAGCCCACGAATTTTTCGATCCCCTTAAAAGCCCCGGTGAAGCAGACCTGACCGCGCACGTAGATTTTTCCCTGCTGGGCGATACGGCCGCCAAGGTGGGCACGCAAGTGTTCGGCCCGGTACCGCAAGGGGCATTTTTGTCGCGTCTGGGACTTCGCCAGCGCGCAGACAAGTTGATCCTGAACGCAACGCCTGAACAAATTCAGGAAATTGAAACGGCTTATGCGCGTCTGGTCGATGCGGACCAGATGGGAACCCTGTTCAAGGCGTTGTGCCTGGCCAGCCCCGGTCTGGGGCTGCCGCCGTGGTCGGGTTAAGCGCGTTTCGCCCCATTTCTGTCCGTTTCTGCCCATTTTGTTTGAGCCATTTTTGCCGCATAATGGCCCAACATGATCAAAGCCATCACCCATCCAGCCCTTGAACACCCAAGGCTCCGCCACGGTTTTTTCACCCGCAAAGGCGGCGTCAGCACAGGCGTTTACGCACACCTGAACTGTGGCCCCGGTTCCAACGATGATCCGGGTGACGTGGCGCAAAACCGCAAACTGGCGATGGAAAGTTTGCAATGCGATCCGGCCCGGCTGTTGACGTGTTATCAAATGCATTCAGCCGAGGTCGTGGTGGTGGACGCCCCGTTTGCAGATGATCGTCCTTCTGATCATCCTAAGGCCGACGCCATGGTTACCAATCGCACAGGCCTTGCATTGGGAATCCTCACCGCCGATTGCGCGCCGGTATTGCTGGCCGATTTAAATGCGGGTGTCATCGCCGCCCTTCACGCCGGATGGAAAGGCGCGCTGGCGGGCATTGTTGAAAACACCGTAGCCGCGATGCTTTCGCTGGGGGC
>DAOVVL010000138.1 GCA_030637205.1 Thalassospiraceae bacterium
GCCGATTGCGCGACCATCGCACCCAGTGTAAATGTGGCGCACGGTTCGTGGTTGCGCATATGCGCGGCGTCGATCATTTCTGCTGAGATGTCGTTGCCGAAATACTGGCTACCATTCATTATTGGGCTGGTTTTGAGCATTTCGAAAAGCGCGCCATAACCACAACCCAGATCGTTGATGGTAATGCCACCGCTGAGATCCTTTGGCTCAATGATTTGCAGCAAAATTTCATGGCGCAGCATCTGGCCTTCGGCATTTTTCCAGAACACGCCGTTCGCCGATGGTCCGCGCTCTTTCAGGCGATAATCGTAAACTTGTGAAATCAGCCCCAGAAGGTCACCGATTTTTTCGGGTGGTCTGAGTGTGTGTTCCATAACCCCATTGGCCCCAAAGGAAAAACAGACGGAAGATTACTTTACGGCTTTGCTTCCGGTTTATGCAGTTTAACCCAATCGGGAATGGTCGGTGTTAAAATTGCGTCGCCTGCCTGAAAATGTGCTTGCGCATCGACATATTCGGTGCGGATCAACGCCAGCCCGATATCCCCGGCACTTGATTTCATTTCACCCACTTCGCGTTCATTTAATACCAGCGGCGTTCCCGGTGCTACCGCGCCGCCTTTGATGCTGACCGGCAGTAGGCGTTTTTTCACCAAGCCCCGGTAATGGGTGCGCGCGGTGACTTCCTGGCCGATGTAGCAGCCCTTTTCAAACGAAACGCCGCCCAGTTCCTCAAACCCGTTTTCCAGCAACAGGGCGCGATCAATGGTCATGTCGCGGCTGGCATCAGGTAATCCTAAGCCAATTCGTAGATGCTCATAGGCGCTAAACTCAGCCGACGTGAAGCCCGCATCGCTTAGTGCGCTCAAAGCGGTATCCAGCGGCGCAATGATGCGCACGCCCGCATCGCCTATGCGTGGATCAACAAAGGCCACGCCGCCGCCAAAGCTTTTGGCAGCTCCGGCATTTTCATCAAGGCCTAATGCTTTGCCCGCACCTTCGCCAAATGCAGCAAGCACTGCCAAATTGTCGTCTTCAAGGCTGACGGAAACATCGGCTTTCAGTTTGTACATGGATAGTTTCTTGAAAAATTCCTTGTGGCGTTCGCCTTCGCAGTCCAGCACCAATTCCCCATCCAGATCGGCAATAAAAAAGTCGAACAGGTACTTTCCTTGCGGTGACAAAAACGCAGCCCAGATAGCATGTTTAGCCGTCACATGGGTGACGTCGCCTGAAACCAGCCCTTGCAGGAAGTCGGTGGTCTCAGGCCCGGTGATTTTCATCACGCCGCGGGCGCTCAAATGAACAAACTGAAGCTCTTGCATTGGAAATCGCACCTTATCTGCTGATCTAAACCTTAAAGTGGGGTATCGGGCCGCCATTAGCAAGCAACTGTGAGGCCTATTATGCATCCGATTGGTGCGCTTAAGGCGGCTAATCTCCTATGCAACCGGGCCTTGCCTTCGTATAAACGTCAGATGCGCATCCTTTTTATCACATCGACGCGGATCGGCGACGCGGTGCTTTCCACCGGGTTGCTTGCCCACCTGATCGAAACCCATCCCGGAGCTCAAGTCACCGTGGTGTGCGGCCCGGTGGCGGAAAACCTGTTTCAGGGTGTGCCGGGGCTGGAGCGGATCATCGTATTGGATAAAAAGCCGCTGTCGCTGCACTGGCTTGAAATGTGGACCAAATGCATTGCTCAGGTCTGGGACATGGTGGTTGATCTGCGCAACGCGCCTTTAAGTGCACTTCTGCTTTCCAGGCGCCAACTTCGCCTTGGCCGTGCCGCCAAACAAAACCGCCACCGGGTGATCTCGCTGGCGTCGGTGCTGGGTCTTGAAAACAATCCACCGATGCCACAGTTATGGACCCGCGACGTTGATGAAACATTTGCCAAGCAAACCATTCCCGACGACGGCCCGGTGCTGGCCATTGGTCCGACGGCGAACTGGCAGGGCAAGGTGTGGATGGTGGAACGGTTTGCCGAACTGGCCTTAAGGCTCACAAGCGCCGACGGAATATTGCCGGGTTCACGCATTGCCGTGTTTGCGCATGAAAGTGAACGCGAAATGGCCCAGCCGTTGCTGGATGCACTTAAAGAACGGCGCACCATTGATCTGGTGGCGGGCAATGATCTGTTAAGCGTTTTTGCGTGCCTGAAACGATCCAGCCTGTATATCGGCAACGATTCAGGCTTGATGCATCTGGCTGCCGCGGCCAAGATTCCAACGCTGGGCCTGTTCGGGCCATCGCGCGACGATCTGTATGCGCCGTGGGGGGATAAATGCCGGGCGGTCCGCACCCCGATCTCTTACGAAGAAGCATTCCCGCCCGGTCTGGATACGCTAACGACCAAATCGCGCATGGGTAGCCTTGAAGTTGATGCGGTAGAAGCGGCGGCCAACGCATTGTGGTACGATGTTACACAATAAACCGACTATGTTTCACAGATGCCACAGGTGCATCAGATAAGGGTTAGGCTAAATGCGTGTGCTTCAAGCCATGGCAGGTTCTGAGTACGGGGGGGCGGAAGCCTTCTTCGTGCGGCTGGTCTCGGGTCTGGCAAAAGCCGGGCTGGACCAGCGCGTTGTGATCCGGCCCAACGCCGGGCGCCAGGCGGCTTTGAAGCAGGCGGGAATTGATCCGACCCTGTTGAACTTCGGTGGCCGTTTTGATTTTAAAACGCCACTGGCGCTTCGCAATGAGCTGCGCGATTACCGCCCCCATGTGGTGTTGACATGGATGAACCGCGCGACTTCAAAAATGCCCAAGCGCAAACTGGGCGATGTGGATTACGTGCATGTGGCGCGCCTCGGTGGTTACTATGATCTTAAATATTATCGCCATTGCGATCATCTGATCGGCAACACACCCGATATTGTTGATTATGTAATCGGCGAAGGCTGGCCCAAGGACCGCGTGCATTACTTACCCAACTTTGTGGCGGCTGATACCCGCAAGGCGGCATCGCGTAAGGAATTGCATGTGCCTGATAGTGCAAAGCTGGTGATGACGCTGGGGCGGCTGCACGAAAACAAGGGCTTTGATGTGCTGATCCGCGCCATGTCCATGATGCCTGAAGTTTACCTTTGCATCGCCGGTGAAGGTCCCGAGCGTGAAGCACTTGAGGAAGTGGCGCTGAGCGAAGGCGTGCGCCCGCGCATTCGTTTTCTCGGCTGGCGCGAAGATACCGCGTCGCTGCTGGCGGCTTGCGATCTGTTTGTCTGCCCATCGCGCCACGAACCCTTGGGCAACGTGGTGATTGAGGCATGGGCACAATCACGTCCGGTGGTGGCAACGGCATCACAAGGCCCGTCGATGCTGATCCAAAGCGGCGAAAACGGAATTTTAGTTCCCGTTGACGATGACAAGGCGCTGGGTGCTGCAATTAAACGGGTCTTGAGCGACGACGAATTGGCCAAAAGCTTGGCCACGTCCGGGCGCAAGTCTTACGAAGCCGATTATACAGAAGGCGACGTGGTCAGGCGCTATCTGGACTTCTTTCAAAAGGTTGCCGGCTAATGTGCGGCATTGCGGGCATTATCAATTCAGGGCCTGCTGATGACGCCGTGCTGGACAAGCTGGAAGCAGCACTCGCGCACCGTGGCCCCGATGGCATTGGGCGTTATCAAAACGGCGCGTGCCAGATGGTGCACACACGCCTTGCCATTATTGATCTTGAAGGCGGCGATCAGCCGTTTGTTCACACCCATGACGATGGTGGCGAAGTTGCCCTGATTGCCAATGGCGAGATTTATAACAATCCCGAATTGCGCGCGCACATGGGCGACACACCTTTTAAAACGCGGTCCGACTGTGAGCCACCATTATTTTTATACCTGAAGCACGGAACCCAATTCGCCGAACATCTACGCGGCATGTACGCCATCGCAATCTGGGATGCGAACGCCGAACGACTGGTGCTGGCACGCGATCCGTTTGGCATTAAACCGCTGTACTGGGCCCAAAGTGAAAAGGGCTTTGCTTTTGCATCCGAGCCGGCCGCATTAGTGCGCTCACACCTGATGGATGCGCGCTTGAATACAGACGTGCGCGATACCCTGTTGCAACTTCAGTTCAACGTCGGCGAAGAAACGATGTTTGAAGGCATCCACCGCGTCGCACCGGGCGAAACTCTGGTAGTTGAAAATGGACGCATTTCCGAGCGCCACTTGATCGAAGCCTTGGCCCCGGGCGGGCCAGTGCGCACGTCGCGCGGCCGCGCGGTCGATGAACTGGACCGGGTGCTGGCTGATAGTGTGGGCGTGCATCAACGTTCCGATGTTCCCTACGGCATGTTTTTGTCAGGCGGCATCGATTCTTCCGCCTTGCTCGCCATGATGAACCGCTTAAACGAAACCCCGGTGGTGGCTTTTACCGCAGGTTTTCCCGGAACCCACGTTGCCGATGAACGTGCGCTGGCGCGTGAACTGGCGCGTGACCAAGGGGCCGATCATATTGAAGTTGAATTTGGCGCGGATGACCTGTGGGCATTGTTGCCACGTATCACAAAACACATGGACGACCCGGCAGCCGATTACGCGGTGCTGCCGACGTGGAAGCTGGCTGAGGCCGCCCATGCCCAGGGCATCAAAGTGGTGCTGACTGGCGAAGGTGGGGACGAGCTGTTTGGCGGTTATGGTCGTTACCGGGCGCAACGGCGCTGGTTGTTTAAAAAAAATATGTACCGCAAAGGAATGCTGGAAGGCCGCGGCGTCTTGCGTGCGCCCGACGCGGCGCGCAAGTGGCGCCGGGGTATGGCGGGGGCAGTTGCCGATGCGGCCCGGCCCGGTCGCACCTCGCTGCAGGCTGCGCAGGCGCTGGATATTTCAACGTGGCTTCCAAATGACCTTCTAGGCAAGTTGGACCGCATGTTAATGGCGCACGGGGTTGAAGGGCGGGTGCCGTTTCTCGATCCCAAGGTGGCGTCGATGGCCTATGCGCTTCCAGATGCGCTCAAAGTTCATAAGGGGTTAGGCAAATGGGTCTTGCGAAAGTGGCTCGATGGTGTGCTTCCCGGGGCCCAGCCGTTTTCGCGCAAACGTGGGTTCACGGTGCCGGTGGGCGAATGGATCGCCGGGCGCGGGGGTGATCTGGGGGCGCGGGTGGCTGCGCAGCCGGGTATTGCTGAAATCTGTGATGCAGATGATGTGAAATCCCTGTTTAACGACCCCGGCGCCAAGGCAGGAAAAGCCCAGTGGACCCTGCTTTTTTACGCGGTGTGGCATCAGGTACATTTTTGCGACGCAGACGCCGAAGGCGGGGTGTTTGATATCCTTCACTAAAAGTTGCTTGCCTGAGTGATCTAGCCCCTTTTCCGCAGGGCAAAATCCTGTGAATATAGGTCTTATGAGCGATAGCGATCAAAAAGACAGCAATAGCACCCCGCCGGGCAGCAGCGGCGATGCGGGCAGTTATGGATTTGACAAGATCCAGTTTCCCCAAAACGAGTGTATTTTTGACGAAGGCGACGATGGTGATTGCGCTTATCTGATCGTCAGCGGCAAGATTGAAATACGCAAAGGGGTAAAAACCTCCAATCCCCAACTGTTGGCGACGCTCGGCAAGGGCGATGTGTTTGGCGAAATGGCGTTGTTTGATGACAGCCCGCGCATGGCACAGGCCGTTGCCACCACCAATGTCGAGGCCATCCGCATTGCAAGGTCTGAGTTTATGACGCGCCTGGAAACTGTTGATCCGGTTATGCGCACGACAATCCTTTATATGGTACAACGGGTGCGCGACATGGCAGATGATTTCATGCGCCGCAAGGGCGGTGCGCAGTGGCATCAGTGGCGCAAAGATAAAAAGAAGCCCGACTTTTACAAATAATCACGCCGATCATTGGCATTCGGAAAAAAATAATGACTTCACCTGACAGCATCACCATCCAGCGTCCCGACGACTGGCATGTTCATTTGCGTGACGGTGAAATTCTGGGTGTCGTGGCGCCGTTTACCGCCCAGCAGTTTGCGCGTGCCATTATCATGCCCAACCTTTCCAGCCCCGTTACAACGTCAGCTGACGCCAGTGCGTATCGTGACCGGGTTAAGGCTGCGTGTGGATCAGCAGATTTCACACCGCTGATGACCGCTTAC
>DAOVVL010000309.1 GCA_030637205.1 Thalassospiraceae bacterium
GAAGCCCGGCTGGGATCGTTTGGCGGCGCAGCGGCTGCAATCAAGGGCAAGTTCAACGGCTTTGGCGGAATCCCGGAATTATCGAACGTTTCGTTTAACGCCAACGCAGCCGATGTTGCAAAACTGGCGCGCCAGTTTGGCAACGCAGATGTGCCCAAAGGCATCGGGGCGGCCAAGGTATCGGGAACCATAAATGGTTCCCTGCTGAAGCCCAAGCTCACCATCAAGGCCGATGCGATGGGCGCAAAGACAGCGGTTGATGGCAGTTTTTCAATGCTGCCCATCGGTTTCGGGTTTGACGGCAACGTAAAGACTGCCCACCCCAGTCCGGCAAAAGTATTTTCGGCGTTGGGTCTGGATTACCGGCCCAAGGGGCCGATTGCGGCGATGGATCTGGGTTTTAACTTAAAGAGCGATGGAAAAACCCACGAAGTCACCAACATTTCCGGAACCCTTGATAAAACAACGCTGGGCGGTGCCGCAACCATTGTCACAGGTGGTGCCAAGACCGCCATTTCTGCAAACCTTCAAGCGGGAACCTTGTTCATTGAACACTTCCTGCCCCAAGAAGGTAAAACCCAAACTTCGTCCATTCGAAACCGGACCAGGCCTGTGCGCACGTTAATGCCGGGCGTGGTGCTGGCATCAACACGCATCGTCACCCCGTCTGCGCCCGTGGAACTGGCGCAAGCTTCGCGGGCCAACAAACGCTGGTCGCGCGACGCGATCGGGCTTTCAGTATTGGAAACGATAGATGCGGATATCACGCTTACGGCCAATGCCATTCATTACGCCAAGCACAAGCTGACCAACGCCGACGTTCACGCCACCGTGGCCGGCGGGGTGCTAAACGCGGACCGCATCAAGGGCAACCTTTACGGAGGCCCCATATCGGGAACGGCTGTGGTGCGCGCCAAAGGTTCACCGACCATGGAGGCCAAGTTGAATTTGAGCGCGCTCAACGTGGCGCAGGTGATGCAAGCCGTTGATGGGCAAAAGGGCGTCAAAGGCGCGCTTCAGTTCGATGTCGCATTTAGTGCCCAGGACAAAAATCAGGCTGAACTGGTTTCAAGCCTGAACGGCAACGGCGGGCTTGCCATCACCGGGCTGGATGTTAAGCAGGGCGGCAAGGGTTCGGCCCTTTCCGGTGTGGTCGGGCTGGTGTCTGCCATGAACCAGTTTGCATTGCCCGTACCCGGTTCCAAAAAAAGCAGTGGGCTGGCTGATGTGAATGCCCGCTTTACCTTGCAAAACGGTGTCGCAAAATTAAGCGACGCCGCCATCACGTCGGCAATGGGATCGGGCTTTGCTGAAGGGTCCATCGATATTGCCGCATGGGCCATGGATGTTTCGGGCCTGATGACGGTCGAGCCAAATCTGCTGACCTCGTTGTTATCAAAGGGCCGGATCGGTCGTCAGGAAGTGCCGTTTGAATTAAAAGGCGTTCTCGATGATCCCAAGATCATAATGGGGGTGCGCCCGGCAGCGCCACCACCGGAAACCCAGCAAGCGGCCCCGCAGGCGGCACCGCCAGCCCCAATAGACCCGCGCCAGTTATTGCTTGAGCGGTTATTGAACCCCAACGCCCAGCCGCAACAACAGCCTCAGCAGCAACCTCAGCAACAACCGCAACAGCAGCCGCAACAACAACCGCAGCAACCGGCGCCGAGAAAGGTCAAGCCGGAAGAACTGATCATTCGCGGCATCATGGACGGCTTGTTTAAACGCTAAGGTGTTTGAGGCGTTATCTGCTTTGCGCGTGTTTCAAGGCAAAGACCCGAATTGCGCTGGAAAGGCTATCGGTGCGCGCGTGGTCGATCTCGGTCACCAACTGGTTCAGCGATATGTTGCGCATCCGTGCTGCTTCTTTCAGCACATCCCAAAATGCATCTTCCAGCGACACGCTGGTGCGGTGGCCGTTAATCAGGATTGAGCGTTTTTTGACGCGGTGGTTTTCAAATTCCATTTTTGGCAAACTGCATTATTTCCTGGCCTTCTTCGTTTTGGGCTTCTTCTTTTTCGCTTTCTTTTTTGGGGGATTGCGCCGGGCCGCTTCCCATGCGCGCGTCGCCCATTCACACAAACCGTCGCTGTCTTCCATCAGGTGGGCGGGAACTTCACTATAGCTCATGGTCATTTGTGGTTTATCAGCGTAAGGGGAAAAGGGCGCCATGCCTTCGGCTTCAAAGTCGGGGCGATTGATGTCATCTGTTTTGAAAAAAAGCGTTTCGTTTGCGATCAACGCAAACATACTTCCATCCATGTAAATTCCCGCACCGCCAAACATGGCGCGCGCCGTGACCTCGCCTAACGGTTCCAGCAGTTCCAGCACATAATCGCGAAAGTCAGGACTGACAGCCATAGGGCGTTCCCTATTTCAACAGGTTTTCGTAAACCATCATCAAGGCGATGGCGATCAACAGCACCCCGGTGCTGCGCGTCACAATCTTATACGCCGTCGGGTTCAACAGCCAGCGCCGAACCACTTCGGCGGCCAGCGCCAACGGCACCTGCCACAGCGTGTTCATAATAATCAGGCCCAGCGCCAGCGTCAGCAGCTGACCGGTAACGTTGCCGCGATCCGTTTCGACAAAGTTCGGAAACAGCGCCAGAAAAATCAGAATAACCTTGGGGTTGAGCACATTGCACAAGATGGCATCGAAATACGCCTTGCGGCCCGACACGCCAGACTTGCCACCATTGTTCACATCCAAAAGCCCACCTTCGCGAAAGCCCTGAAAGCCCAGCCACGCAATATAAAGCGCGCCCAACACCGCGACGCCTTTAAACAGTACCGGGCTGGATGCAATGATTACCGAAATGCCCAGCACCGCCAGGGTCGTGTGCACGAGCAGCCCGGTTTGCACACCCGCCACCGTTATCAGCCCTGTGCGCGTGCCCGACGAAAGGGTATAGCGCAGAATAATCAGCGTATCAGGCCCCGGCGACAGCACGATGGCCGAAACGGTCAGCAGGAAAGCGCCAAAGGTTGCAGGGTCTACGGGAAACATCATGGCTGC
>DAOVVL010000318.1 GCA_030637205.1 Thalassospiraceae bacterium
AAAAGATGACTCGTTGTTGGCGATGTCGACCTTGTTGAAGGTCGCCGAATGCGAATCGAACTCCATTGCAAATCTCTCCATGAACAGCGGCCACTTGTCAAAGTCGGTGGCGGCATCATAGAGGGTGTCGAGCAGGTCAACCGGCGGTGCCGGTATTAGTTTCTTGCTCAATGCCTATATCCCCTAATTTCTTCTCGATTACGCACAGAAAGAATTGCAGATAGTTATAATTACACATCCTCTATAATTGCACATCCTCAATTTGAGAAGGAGGGGTACCTTAGAAAAGTGGCCTTTGTAGAGGGTTTGAACGCACTCCGCCATGTCCGCTTATGGCTATAAGCGGACATACGCGATAGGGACGGCCAAGGTCCGCTTGGCGGCGCCTAGCAGACACCAGCTACTTGAACTGGACGAAACCAGTGCTGAAAAGGTGGTGGTGCCCCCGGGGAGAATCGAACTCCCACTCCGTTGCCGGAACGGGATTTTGAATCCCGCGCGTCTACCAGTTCCGCCACAGGGGCCCCGTGTTGGAAGCCGCATCATAGCCATGCGCCGGGGCGGGTCAATATCCATATTCCACATTCTGAACGGGCCGGGTTGGTGGCCTGAGTTGCAGTCTGGGGGCCCGGCTGCTAAACCCTAGGCCACCGAGCTTTTAGGAAAACACCCTTGCTGAGACGCCTTTACGATTGGACCATGTCGTTTGCCGCCAACCCACATGCCATGTGGGCGCTGTTTTTTATCGCCTTTATCGAAAGTTCGTTCTTTCCCATCCCGCCCGACATCCTGCTTTTGCCCATGGTGCTGGCGGCGCGCACCCATGCATGGCGGATCGCCGCCGTGTGCACGGTGGGCAGCGTGCTGGGCGGGTTTGCCGGTTTCGCCATCGGCTATTTCCTCTATGAAAGCGTCGGCCAGCCGGTACTGGCGTTTTATGGCTATGGCGAGAAATTCGCAGCCTTTCAAGGCATGTACAACGAATGGGGCGCGTGGATCGTGGCGGCTGGCGGCTTAACACCGCTTCCGTACAAGGTCATCACCATCGCCAGCGGCGTCACGGGGCTGGATTTGGCCACCTTTGGCATCGCATCGGTGCTGTCGCGCGGTGTGCGCTATTTCCTGATCGCGGCGCTTTTGTGGTATTTCGGCGAGCCAATCCGCACCTTTATTGAAAAGTATCTAGGTTGGCTGGTGGCGATCGGCTTTGTGGTGCTGTTGGGCGGCTTTGTCGCCATCAAGTACTTGCTGTAAGCTAACCTGAATGAATATTCCTGCACCCCGCACGCTGTTTCCCCTTCTGGCTTTGCTGGCCGGCATCGGCGCCTTGGCCAGCGCCTATACGGCCGAGTACGGCTTTGGCCTGGAACCATGCATTTTGTGCCTGTATCAGCGCATCCCGTTTGCCATCGCTATCGTGCTGGCGGCGACGGGCTTGATCCGCCCTGGCTTCGCCACACCCGTCATGGGGTTATTGGTTTTGGTTTTTGCCTTTGAAGCGGGGCTGGCGTTTTACCATGTGGGGGTCGAGCAGCACTGGTGGGTGGCCGCCACCGGATGCGCCAGCGACGCCACACTGGCCGCTTCCCCGGCCCAGTTGCTCAGCTCCATACAAACGGCCCCGCCCAAACCGTGTGACGAGGTGGACTGGACGTTTCTGGGTATTTCCATGGCAACGTACAATGTAGTATTCTCTGCTCTGCTGGCGGGCGCATCGCTGTTTGCCTGGCGGCACCTGAAACGCGAGGCCGGATCATGAGCGCAAAAAAGAAAGCCACCAACAAAAGTGCCACCACCACACCTGTGGGCGGGCGCATGCCCGGCGATCTTACCCGTGAAGAACTGTTGGACCGCATGATCCGCGTCGATCAGGCCGGCGAATATGGCGCGGTGCGCATTTACCAGGGCCAATTGGCCGTGCTGGGCAAAAGTGCAAAAGGCCCGACCATCGCCCACATGAAAGAACAGGAAGACGTGCATCTGGAAACGTTTTCAACCATGGTATCTGATCGCCGCGTGCGCCCCACCGCCATGATGCCGATCTGGCATGTGGCAGGTTTCATGTTGGGCGCGGGAACGGCATTGCTGGGTGAAAAGGCCGCCATGGCCTGCACCGTCGCGGTCGAGGAAGTGATCGACGAACATTATCAGGGCCAGATCAAGCAATTGGGCGACGACGAAGCCGAGATGCGCGATACATGTTCGAAATTTCGCGAAGAAGAAGTTGAACACCGCGACATCGGTTATGAACATGGTGCGCGTGAAGCGCCCGGCTTCCCGATCCTGTCCGGCGCCATTCGTTCGGGTACGCGGTTCGCCATCTGGCTTTCTGAACGGGTTTAAACCCCGGACCCGCTATTTTTCTTTTTTATGATCACGTACCAACGATGCGATGACACCGCGCATGGAACGGACTTCCTGTTCGCTCATACGCGCGCGCTGAAACAGGTTGCGAAGATTCCTGACCATGTTGGGGCGTTTATCGAGAACGCGCAAAAAGCCGCTATCGTCCAGTTCAGCTTCCAGATGTTCGAAAAAGCCGACTAGTTCTTCCTTGGTCGCGGGGCGGGTATCGTTGCGCACCTCAAATACAGATGCGTCATTATCCAGCCCTGACTGAAACCATTCATAGCCCATCAGCAAAACGGCCTGGGCCAGATTAAGCGATGAAAACGCCGGATTTAAAGGCACCATCAAGATGGCGTCGCTCAGCGCCACATCGTCGTTGTTCAACCCCCACGCTTCCTTGCCAAACAGCACCCCGGTCTTGATGTCCTGGGTAGCAAAACTGCGCATCTCAGTGGCCGCATGGCGTGGCGTCACCACATCCTTGGTCATGTCGCGTGCGCGCGCCGTGGTCGCATACACATGACCCAGATCAGAAATGGCGGCTTCGGTG
>DAOVVL010000241.1 GCA_030637205.1 Thalassospiraceae bacterium
CCTTCACCACCTTTTTCGCCACCATCGGCCCGGTCGATGTGGCGGCGATTTTTGCAGCCCTGACACCCAATGCCACGCCTGCCGAACGGCGCACCATTGCGCTTAAAGCCATCACCATTGCGACCATCATCTTGATTCTGTTTGCGTTGTTTGGCGGCGCGCTGCTGGAACGCCTTGGCATATCGCTGGCCGCCATGCGGGTTGCGGGTGGTATTTTGCTGTTCCTGATCGCCACCGACATGGTATTTGCGCGCCCCTCAGGCGGTGTAACCACCACCGAAGACGAAACCCGCGAAGCGCGCACCAAGCCTGATATTTCCGTATTCCCCATGGCCACCCCGCTGATCGCTGGCCCCGGCACCATGGGCGCCGTGGTGTTGCTCAGCGCCGAGGCCGGGGATGATATCAAAGCCCTGGGGGTTGTGATCGGTGCTTTGCTGGCGGTGCTGGCGCTTTGTTTTGCGCTGTTGCTGGTATCTTCACAGGTGCAGCGGGTACTCGGCGTCACCGGCCTGAACGTGCTGACGCGTGTGGTGGGCGTATTGCTGGCGGCGCTGGCGGTACAGTTTGTGTTTGAAGGCCTTGAGGCCAGTTCTCTTTTCTGATGTAGCTTTCCCGCATGGTGCATGGTAGAACCCAGCCCTTCTACTCAAGGAAAGCAAAAATGACCGAAACCGAAGACGCCCCCGAAACGCCACAAAAAGACGATCCCATCGCCACCACCATCTTGGAAATGCTGGGCGACGCAAAGTCGTTAAACTTCAAGGATGTTGCGATGGCCATTGCGGAAACAAAACGCAAGCCAAAGGATCGCCCCGACCTGTGGCGGCGTTACATCAACGCGGTAAAACAGCAAAGCGTGCATCTGGCAAGACAGGGCCGCATTGAGATCGTGCGCAAAGGCGAAGTCGCCGACCCCGGTGACTTCAAGGGTATTGTTCGCATACGCCTCGTCCAAAAATAATGGGCCAGTAAATAATCGTTTTTATTTCACTCGAATTCCCTGACGTAACTTCGCCAGACGCTTTTCAGCTTCTTCGATCTGATAGCGGTTCATTTTTTCTTTCAGATGTTCCAGCATCTTGACCGGGTTATAGGTGCGGCTGACCTTGACCGTTTCCTCAACGTGCGGTGCCGCCAGCGTGTACCAGATGTAAGCCATGATCAGGTCGCGCTTAACCCCCCAGCCTTCCTGATACATGGAACCTAAAATATGTTGTGAAACCGCATGGCCGCGGGTTGCGGCATCGCGATAATAGTTGATCGCCTTGCCATAATCCTGATCGACGCCGCGGCCCTTGAAATACACCTGGCCAAGGGCGAAATACGCGTCGCGATTGTTGCCAAATGTAGCCGCAAGGCGGTAACGCTTGAAAGCTTCGAAGAAATCCTGTTTAACGCCGATCCCGGCTTCATACATCCGTCCAAGGTTGTATTGCGCGCCGCCGTGGCCCTGGTCGGCTGCTTTTTGATACCACATCGCCGCCATTTTATTGTTTTTGCTAACCCCCTCACCCATTTCGTATAGCCCACCCAGTTGATACTGGGCTTGTTTGTTACCGCTTTGCGCAAGGGGTTCGACGTCCTTGAATTTGGTGACGAGCTGCATTTTTTTGACCAGCTCTTGATCGACTTCCGGCTCTTTGTCGTACAGAAGCCAGCCCGCCACACCGACGACAATAAACAGAACAATCGTTGCAATGATCAGGCGCGTCATTTCATCAACCAATGGCTATTAAGCTTGAGCGAAATGTAGCGCGTGTGAGGGGTGGGGATCAATATTGGTCGCTGGCGATTTGCTTTCCCTGGGGCAACGAAGGATCGTCCTTGGAATAGCATGTAATATCACCCAATGTTTTGAAGCACACCACATCGGGGCGCGGGTTCAGTTCATCTTCTGCGCAATAGGTCCGGCCCTGCTCGCGGCGCACGGTTGAGCAATCTTTGCCGCTGCTGAACGAAACCGCATGATCGGCCACGGTCTTGTCGGTCGCCATGACCACTGCCGCATCAATCGGGGCCAGATTGGCCACGGTTGAAACCAGCGAGCTGGGGATCACATTATAAAATTCACACCCCGACAACAGCAAAACCACTGCCATAGACACCAACAATGACACTGAACGGCGGGCGATTTTGGGTTTTGCAGGGCGCATTTGGGGCGGTTCTCCAGAGGCGCAGGCGCTCAAATATGCCCGCTCAAGCACAGGATTCCACCTTTATGGTTAAGCCTTCGTTAAATACTCCGCCAGGGGGTGTTTTTGGCCATTGATCTGGGCGGGCAAGGTCGTTATCACAGGGCCAGATATCGCCTCTGACACTGCATTCAGCCGCCGAGGAACCCATAATGGCCGCCATCCCGCCGATCTGCGATTTTGACTGGAAAGCACCCGATTTCAGCCTGCCCGGCGTTGACGGAAAAACCTATGCCCTGAAAGACATTCAGGGACCAAAAGGCACGGTGGTAATGTTCATCTGCAACCATTGCCCGTACGTGCTGGCCATTCAGGACCGCTTGATCCGCGATGCCAAGACACTCAAGGAAATGGGCATTGGTGTGGTCGCCATCAGTTCCAACGATGCGAGCACCTATCCCGACGATTCGTTTGAACGCATGAAAGAAGTCGCCGCTGAAAAAGATTACCCCTTCCCTTATCTCTATGATGAAACGCAGCAAGTGGGCCGCGCCTATGATGCCATCTGCACACCGGACTTTTTCGGCTTTAATGCAGACCTCGGCCTGCAATACCGTGGCCGGCTGGATGCATCGAACCGTGAAGCCGCGCCCACAGATGCGCGGCGCGAACTGGTCGAAGCCATGGCCATCGTGGCCCAAACCGGCCGTGGCCCGGATGCGCAAACGGCTTCCATGGGTTGCTCGATTAAGTGGCGGGGGACCGATTAAGCCCGCATCCCAACTGATTGCCTTGTAAACAAACGATTTTTTTGGCCCCAAGCGCTATTTGCCATTCTTCACCGCGGTAGCTATCTTAGGGCGCTGGTTTTGGGGGCCCCCCGAAGCCTGCTTTAATAACCTGATTTGAAAGCGAAAAACCACGTGGCCGACCAAACCGAAGACGACGCCCTGATCCGGGAAATAGACGCAGAGATGCGCGAAGAGCAGATGCACAAGCTGTGGAAAGCCTACGGCAATATCATCATTGGCGTCGCGGTTGCCATCGTTGCCATCGTCGCCGGTTATCAGGGATGGAACACCTACACCACCAACCAGCGCATGAGTGAAGGCGAACAGTTCAATAGTGCCGTCATGCTTTCACAAAGCGGCGACATTGAAGGCGCGATCACAGATTTGCAAATGCTGGGCGAAAACGCCGGCAGCGGTTATGGCGTGCTGGCACGCTTTCGCGAAGCGGCCCTGTTGAGCAGTCGTGGCGACAACGAAGGTGCGGCATTTATTTACCGCGCCCTTGGTGAAGATAAATCCGTAGACAGTGCGTTAAGCGGCATGGCGTTGGTATTGGGCGCGTTTCAGGAACTGGGTTCAAGCGGTGCGCCGCGTGACGATCTGATCCGCCGCCTTGGAACCATCAACCATGATGCCAGCCCGTGGCGCCACAGCGCACGCGAAGTGCTGGCGCTGATCGCAGTTGAGCAAGGCCGTCGTCTTGAAGCCGCAAAACTGCTGGGTGATATTGCCACTGACGCAACCGCGCCGCAGGGTATTCGCAGCCGGGCCAAAAACCTGGCAGCGCAACTGGGCACATAATGATAAGGTTCCCTTGGAAGTTTAAGGGATGTTTTAAAAATATAGGAGCCGAGGCGTGATCAACCCTAACCGCGCATTTAACATGACAAGTCGCATGGCAGCCTTAAGCATCGCTGCGTTGGTTCTGGGTGCCTGTTCCTCATGGATGGGCGGCGACGAAGCTCCGCCGTTGCCCGGCGAAC
>DAOVVL010000272.1 GCA_030637205.1 Thalassospiraceae bacterium
ACGCCGAAAGAAAAAGCCCGAGATAACCGCTCATGTTCAGGGATCAGCTTTCTTGAACAGAAATATTGTCGATCAGGCGCGCGCGGCCCAGCGTCGCCGCCACCAGCACACGCGCGGGGCGGGCGGGATCAAAATCCGAAATCGGGTTTAAGGAGGCGCTGTCGACCACGGCAATATAATCGACAGTGGAAAAACCCGCCGCCAGCCAATCGGTTTCACCTTTTGCGATTAACGCGCTGGGCTCACTGCCGGATCTGAAACCTGTGGCCACATATATCACTGCGCTGTTCAATACGGGCGCGGCCGCGCGCTCATCTGCGCTGAGGTACGCGTTTCGCGATGACATGGCCAGGCCATCCGTTTCGCGCATGATGGCAACGCCGACAACTTCCACCGCGATGGCAAGGTCCACAACCAGCTGACGGATCACCATCAACTGCTGGAAATCTTTTTCGCCGAAATAGGCTTTGTCCGGCATTGCCTGCAACAACAGTTTCGAAACAATGGTGGCCACGCCGGAAAAATGACCGGGGCGGCTGGCCCCTTCCAACACGTCACCCAACGGGCCGACGTTGACTTCCGTTGTGGCGGTGGTGCCGTCTGGATACATTTCATCGACATCGGGCGCATACAACAAATGCGCACCCGCTTGCGATAACATTTCACCATCCGCGTTTTCATCGCGCGGATAGGATTTGAAATCTTCGCCCTCGCCAAACTGGGTCGGGTTCACAAACAATGTTACGCACACCCGGTCACATTGCTGCAAAGCCTTGGCCACCAGCGACAGGTGCCCAGCGTGCAGCGCCCCCATGGTCGGTACCAGACCGACGCTTAAACCTTCAGCACGCCATTGATAGATGGTGCGGCGAAGTTCAGCGACGGTGCGAACGGTTTCAATCGTCATCTTTTTTGGAAATCACGCCGAAACAATGCTCTTCTGCCGGGAAGCGCCCGGATTTCACATCATCGGCGTACAGGCGTGCGGCTTCGGCAATGCCGGAACCCAGATCAAGGTAGCGTTTGACGAACTTCGGCTTGAAGTCCTGAAACAGGCCGACCAGATCTTCGGTCACCAGAATTTGCCCATCGCACGCAGGCGATGCGCCAATGCCGATGGTCGGAATTTCAATTTCTTCGGTGATGCGACGCGCCAGCGGTTCAACCACGCCTTCGACCACAATGGCAAACGCACCCGCGTCGGCAATTTGCTTGGCATCGTTGAGGATTTTTGCAGCGCCTTCGTCGGTGCGGCCCTGGGATTTAAACCCGCCCGCTGTATTGACCGATTGCGGCATCAGGCCCACATGGCCAAGTACAGGAATGCCGCGTTCTACCAGGAATTTAACGGTCGCAGCCATTTCCGCGCCGCCTTCCAGCTTAATCGCGTTACAGCCGACTTCTTTCATGATGCGCGCCGCATTGCGAAACGCCACTTCGGGGCTTTCCTGATAGCTGCCAAACGGCATATCGACCACCACGCATGAACGCCGGGTGCCGCGCATCACGGCCTGGCCGTGGGCGATCATCATTTCCAGCGTTACGCCGACGGTGGTGTCCAACCCGTACAGCACCATGCCAAGGCTATCGCCGACCAACATCAGGTCGGTGTGGGCATCCAGCAAGCGCGCCGTCAGCGTGGTGTAAGAAGTCAGGCAGACCAACGGCTCGGCACCGTTTTTGCGTTTGCGGGCCTGAATATCAGGCGCGGTCATCGGGCGAACGGCTTGGTCGAGTTGGTCTGGGTTGAGCGTGCTCATTTTGGGTGGCCTCTCCGGCGTTTTGTTGCGCTGCACAATACCGTGTTCCGCGACCCTTGAAAAGGGGGCGGGGGCGGGGGGCTTCAAGCCATGATGAACGTTGCAATTAATCGCGGCCAAGCTAGCATGGCACCTGTTAGTTAAATGGGGACTTCAAAGATGCACGCAAGGACAACGTCGCGACCACTTTTTCAGCTGGGACGCATCAGCGCCGCCTTGGCCATGTCGGCAGCACTGCTCGCCGGGTGCGCCGCGCCCAAAGATCGCTCTGAAGCTGAAAGCCCCGCCTTGCAGCTGGCCATTCCGGCCCCCAGCGAAACCCAGCCCTTTGCCAAAAAGCACATGATCGCGGCGGCCAACCCGTTGGCGGCCAAGGCGGGGCTGGAAATCCTGCGCAAAGGCGGCAGCGCAATTGATGCCGCCATCGCCGCCCAGCTGGTGCTGGGGCTGGTAGAACCGCAATCAAGCGGCATTGGCGGCGGTGCCTTCATGGTGACGTTCAACGCAAAGTCCGGCGAAATCGCCACCTTTGATGGCCGTGAAACCGCACCCGATGGGGCCGCGCCTGATATGTTCTTAGGCGCTGACGGCAAACCCAAGGCGTTCAAACAAGCGCGCCTGGGCGGGCTTTCGGTGGGTGTGCCGGGGCTGGTGGCGATGCTGGAACTGGCGCATCAGGACGGCGGCAAGCTTGAATGGAAAGAACTTTTTGCGCCGGCGATAAAACTCGCCGAAGAAGGCTTCGCGGTTTCACCTAGGCTTGCTGAAATGATTAAGGCCAACCCGGACCTCAACACCTTTAAAGCGGCGCGCGAATATTTCTTTGACGATGAAGGCAAGCCGCTGATAGCGGGCTATGTTCGCACCAATGCCAAACTTGCCCAAACGTACCGCACCATCGCAAATGATGGCGCCAGTGCGTTTTATTTAAGTTCCATCGGATATGATGTGGCCCAAACCGTGCGCGACGCCGCGGCCAACCCCGCCACCATGAACGGCAACGATCTGGTGGCGTACCGGGCGCAAAAGCGCAATCCGGTGTGCGGGCCGTATCGTACGTGGCTGGTGTGCGGCATGGGCCCGCCGTCGTCTGGCGGCATCGCGACTTTGCAAATTCTTGGCATCTTGCAAAACTTTGATTTGCCCGCCATGACACCGGCGGGAACCCAAGCCGTGCATCTGGTGGCCGAAGCATCCAAGCTGGCGTTTGCAGATCGCGCCGCTTACATCGGCGACCCCCGCTATGTTCCGTGGCCCGAAGGCCTGATCGATCCTGACTATTTGAGCGCGCGCGCCAAGCTGATTGATGCGGACATGGCCGCGCCTGAAACCTCACCGGGCATGCCCGGCATGACGTTCGGCCGATATGGCCTATCGGATGAAAGCGAAGGCGTTTCGACCACGCATCTCAGCATCATTGATGGCGACGGCAATGCGGTCTCCATGACGTCGAGTATTGAGAGCGCGTTTGGTTCGCGCCTGATGGTGCGGGGATTTTTGCTTAACAACCAGTTGACCGATTTTTCGTTCCGCCCCGAACAAGGCGGCGCACCGGTGGCCAATCAGGCGGGGCCGCGCCGGCGTCCGCGATCAAGCATGGCACCGACGCTGGTGTTTGATGGCAATGGTGCGATAAAAGCCGCGGTGGGATCACCCGGCGGATCGTCCATCATCGGTTACGTGGCTGCAACCCTGATCGGAATGCTGGATTGGAACCTGAGCCCGGATCAGGCGATTTCAATGCCGCATTTCCTCAGCCGCGGCGGCGCGGTTGAGCTGGAAG
>DAOVVL010000173.1 GCA_030637205.1 Thalassospiraceae bacterium
CAAAACCACCACGGCGCGCATTATCGCGCGGGCGTTAAATTGCATCGGTGAAGACGGCAAGGGCGGCCCCACGGCCGAACCTTGTGGCGTTTGTGAAAATTGCGTGGCCATAGCATCGGACCGTCATGTGGACGTGATCGAAATGGATGCGGCGTCGCGCACCGGCGTTGATGATATTCGCGAGCTGATCGAAGGGGTGCGCTATCGGCCCGTATCGGCACGCTACAAGGTTTACATCATTGATGAAGTCCACATGCTTTCCAAAAACGCGTTCAATGCACTTTTGAAAACGCTGGAAGAGCCGCCCGAACATGTGAAGTTTATTTTTGCCACTACCGAAATTCGCAAGGTTCCGGTAACGGTGCTTTCGCGTTGCCAGCGTTTTGATCTTCGCCGCATCGATATGGAAACGCTGACGGCGCATTATAAATCGATTGTTGAAAACGAAGGCGCCAAGGTCAGCGACGATGCGCTGGCGTTGGTGGCGCGCGCCGCCGATGGTTCGGTGCGCGATGGTCTGTCGCTTTTGGATCAGGCCATTGCCCACGCCTCGGGTGAAGTCGGCGCTGATCAGGTGCGCGATATGTTGGGGCTGGCCGATCGTGCGCGCACTTTTGATTTGCTCGAAGACATATTCAAGGGCGATGCGGCGGCCACACTTGGCAAGCTGGAAGACCAGTACAAGGACGGGGCCGACCCGGTTTCTGTTTTGCAGGATCTTCTTGAAACGTGTCACTGGATCACCCGCATCAAGGTGACGCCGGGCGCGGCGCAAGCACCGGGGGTGCCGGAAATTGAACGCACCCAGGGCAAGGAACTGGCAGAGCGCCTCACCATGGCGGACCTGACGCGCGCGTGGCAAATGTTGCTGAAAGGTCTGGGTGAAGCCCGCGAAGCGCCCAGCGCCTTGAAGGCCGTGGAAATGGTGCTGGTGCGCCTGATCTATGGGCTATCGCTACCCAGCCCCGCCGAAGCCCTGCAAAAATTGGAAAACACGCCGTCACAGTCACAGGCGCAACCCCAGCCCGCATCCGCGCCAGCTCAAGGATCGGGCGGCGGGGGATCGCACGCGGCGCCTGCGTCACCACAGGTTACGCATGGTCCCAATCACGGGCCCAATCACGGCCCCACCATGTCGGGCGGCGGCCAGCCTCAGGCGCAACTACAGCGCCTAGAAGAAATAGCGCCCCAGCCCGCGTCCATGTCAGAACTGCAGCTGCCCGATCCGGCAACTTTTGAGGACGTGGTGAGCCTCACCGAAAGCAAAAGCGAAATGATCCTGCACGCCAATCTGGTGTCCAACGTGCATTTGGTAAATTTTGAACTGGGCCGCATAGAATATTCGCCCACTGAACACGCACCGCGTGATCTGGCGCAAAAGCTCACCAAGTTTTTAAACGATCACACCAGCCGTCGCTGGGTGGTGAGCGTATCCAAGGCCGCCGGCCAGTCGACCCTGAAACAACAGGGCGATGCGGTGCTGGCAAAAGAACGCGGCGCGGCTGCCAAACATCCGCTGGTGGCCAAGGTATTGGAAGTATTTCCCGGTGCTGAAGTTAAAAAAGTCACCACCATTGCGGCGCCTGTTGATGAAAACCCCAGCGAGCCGGATTAATCCAGCAGGAAATTGTTTCCCGACGCTTCACCCCACGCGTTCATGAATTCACCCAGATGCGGGCGCTCTTTCGTTTCCGCCTCGATCAGCGAAATCACGTCGGCCACGGCGCGGTTGTGGTTTTCCTTGTCCAGCATGCCGCGGGTCATTTGATAGCGCAGGTATACAAGGTAAGTATTTAAAACGTCCGTTTCGCAGTAGTCGCGAATTTCGTCGACCTTGCCGTCATCGAACATGGGCTGCACATCGGCGCCATCGACCCCGAATTTTCCGGGCAGGCCAAGGTTCGCGCAAACCTCGTTCAGTTTTAACGCGCGCGACGCGGCACCAAAATCGGTCAGGGCTTCCTGCAGGTCGCAATGCCAGCTTTGCGCATAACGCGAGGTGTAATTTTCCCACTTGTTGGATTGGTCGTGAAACACGCGGGCCTGAATGCCGTGCTTCATGGCGCGGTGGCGCAACACCGGCAGATCGAACCCGCGCCCGTTATAGCTGACCAGTCGCGGGTGGACGCGATCAATCCATTGGTAAAATCCTGCCACCAGTTCGGCCTCGTCGGCCTTGGCGCGGCCCGATCTAAGCTCTTTCAGATAATAGGCTTCGTGCTTGCCGCTGGTTTCTATTTCGGCCGTCAGGTAGCTGATGGCGACGACCCGATGAAAGGGTTGGCGGGGAAAGGCGTTTTTCCCAGCCGTGGCTTCCAGATGATAGGCTTCAAGGGCGGCGCGGCGCACCGTGATGTCGGGGTCGCTCACGCCCGTCAGCCCCGGCACCGCGTCGGTGTCGGGAATGGTTTCAATATCAAATACGAACAGGCTTTGGTGTTGCATGGCTTGCAATGTTATACACTGAGCAATGCCGACGCCATCAAGGAAACGGAGACGCCCATGAAAAACATCGGCCAGATGATGAAAAAAGCGCAGGAAATGCAGGCCCGCATGGGCGAAATGCAGGACGCGCTGGAAGCCATGGAAGTCGAGGGGGCTTCGGGTGGCGGTCTGGTCAAGGTGCGCATCACCGGCAAATCGAAGGTTTTGGGCGTTTCGATTGATCCGTCTGCCAAGGATGAGAGCGAGCCGGAACTTCTGGAAGACATGGTAGCCGCCGCTTTCAACGATGCCCGCAGCCAGATCGATGCGGCCAAGAAACAGATGATGGATGAAATGACCGATGGTCTGCCGTTGCCGCCGGGCATGAAATTGCCGTTTTAATTCAAAGGAAGTGCCGACCATGCGTCGTGATGACAGTGGTATACCCGCCAGAAATTTAGAGGGCCCCGGTGGAATTGAAAGCCTGATCCAGTTGCTGGCAAAATTGCCCGGGCTGGGGCCGCGTTCGGCCCGCCGGGCGGCGCTGTTTTTGCTCAAGCGCCGCGAATCGCTGATGGAGCCGCTATCGCGCGCGCTCAGGGAAACGGCTAAATCCATTCAGGTTTGTTCAACGTGCCATAACCTTGATGTTGCTGACCCGTGCGCCATCTGCACCTCACACAAGCGTGACCAAAGCACCATCTGTGTGGTTGAGGAAGTCGGCGACTTGTGGGCGATGGAACGCGTGGCGGGCTTTCGCGGCCTGTACCATGTGCTGGGCGGTGCGCTTTCGGCGCTTGATGGCGTCGGGCCAGAAGACCTCGCCATTTCCACACTGGTGGCGCGCGCCAAGTCTGATGCGGTCAAGGAAGTGATTTTAGCGACCAACGCCACGGTCGATGGCCAGACCACGGCGCATTATATTGCCGATGTGCTGGCGGACGCGGGCGTCATCGTTTCGGGTCTCGCCCACGGGGTTCCGGTGGGCGGCGAGCTGGATTATCTGGATGAAGGCACGTTGGGCGCGGCGCTGAAAGCCCGCAAACCGGTCTAGAGCCGGGTAAGGTTATTTGCCTTATTAATTTCCGAGCGAATTGTTCTCGCGTAGCGCATCGAAATATTTCATCACATCCGTGATTTCGTTTTCGTTGAGTTTGATCTGCGCCGGCATGTGGCCGTATTTCCATTTATCCTGCGCTTTTCCTAACATGATCGCGCGCCGCACCATGTCGGACGGGAAGATCTCCATGCGATAATACGGATGCATCAGCGGCGGCCCAATATCGGTATCGCCGATGGCATCAATGCCATGACACGTGGCACAGGTGCCATTGAAAATTTCACGCCCGCGCGTTTCGGCCACGTTCAGTTGTGGCACCGTGATGGTCGCCTTGATGGAACGGCGGTCATCCCTGCCCAATACCACCACAGCAATACTGATGGCGGTGATCCCAACGATGGCCATGAAAATGATCGGTGATCTGTTTCTGGGAACGTCGGGGTCTATTTCGCGCAGCGGTGTGGGCGATTGATCGGTCATGGCGTGCTTATCCTAAAGGCGTGTGCGTTTTGACTTGCTTCTGGCTTAGCTGTCGAAGCGCCCCGGTAGGCCCCCTGTGGGCGGGCTAAGTTCGTCTGTGGGCTCTTCTTCACCCAATTGAATGTCTTCTATTTTTTCCCCGGTGCGGATGATTTTTCCGGTCGAGGTGCGGATCTTCTTGATGTCATTGTCCGCCTGCTGGAAATGGTTTTCCAGTTTTTCGGTGCGTTCGTCAAGCAGTCTTACGTCGTTGAGCAATTTTAGCACTTCGGTCTGGATCACGCCGGCCTGTTCGCGCATGCGAACGTCTTTTAGAACCGCTCGAATTGTGGTGAGCAACGCCATTAAATTAGATGGCGAAGCGATATAAACGCGCCGGCGTTGCGATTCTTCGATGACGTTTGGAAAGTTCGCGTGCAGTTCGCCATAGATCGCTTCGGACGGCAAAAACATCAGCGCGCTTTCGGCGGTTTCGCCGGGGATGATGTATTTTTCGCCAATGTCTACAATATGTTTTTTGACGTCGGCTGCAAACTTGCGTCCGGCGACCTTGCGCGCATCGTCATCTTTGGCGTCGACCAGTTCGCGGTAGGCTTCCAGCGGAAACTTTGAATCGATGACAATTGACCCCGGCGGGTTGGGTAACGTCAACACACAGTCAGCGCGTTTGTTGTTCGATAAGGTGTGCTGAAACGCATAGGCCGATTTGGGCATCGCGTCGCGAACCAGGTTTTCCAGCTGTACTTCGCCGAACGCGCCGCGGCGCTGTTTGTTCGATAGAATATCCTGCAAGTCCACCACTTGGCTTGAAAGGTCGGTCAGGTTTTTTTGCGCGGTGTCGATCACGGCAAGGCGTTCGTGGACCTGTTTCATGGCGTCGCCGGTTTTTTCGGTGTGAATGTTCAGCCCATCGCCCAGTCGCTTGGATACGGCTTCGAGGCGTTCTTCCATGGTGCGC
>DAOVVL010000257.1 GCA_030637205.1 Thalassospiraceae bacterium
ACACCCGCCGCAACCACCACCAGATCGGCATCGATATCGCCGTGGGCATCGGTGCAAACGCAAAGCCTGCCTTTGCCGGCTTCCTTGACCTCGGAAATCTTGGTTGCGGTCAGCACCTTAACGCCCTTGGTTTCGACCCAAGCCTTGACCATATTGCCGGATTCTACGTCCATGATTTTGGGCAGCACACGGTCTTCGGCTTCGATCACGGTCAGGTTCACACCGCGCAATGCTAACGCTTCTAAAATAATGCAGCCGATAAACCCGGCCCCCATCAACACCACGTCTGATCCCTTGGCCGCTTTGTCTGCAATGATGCGCATGTCGGCCATGGTCCAGCAGTGGCTGACGCCATCTAAATCCATGCCCGGCACCGGGGGCTTGGCCGGGCGTGATCCGGTGGCCACCAGCAGGCGGTCATAGGCCAGCTTTTTTCCATCTTCCAGGGTGGCCTTGCCATCCTTGACGGCTTTAACCCTACCCTGAACAACTTCGATCCCGTGGTCCTTGAAATAATTCTTTTCCTTGCGCAAATGCGTTCCGGCCTCATCGATGTTTCCGATCAAAACATATGGAATTGCCATGCGTGAATAGGGCGCTTCCGGTTCGTCGCCAACAATGGTCACGTCTGATGATGGATCAACCTTGCGCAACGTCTCAGCGGCAATCACGCCCGCCGGACCGGCACCGATAATCAAATGTTTCATGGGTTTTGCTCCTTATGCTTCAAGGACTTGGGCATTTAAGAAAAGCCCCCGCCCCACCCTGATCGGGGCCGGACGGGGGACGTTTCAGGTATTGCTCACACCAACCGGGCGCGCTTAAAGCGCAAGTCGGCTGAGCGTTTCGTTGGTCGGCACACCATCGTCGGTCCAACCGCGCAGCGAATAATATTCGGGCAGCATCTTGCCCAATTCATTCACCTTGCCTTCGGCGGGGCCGGTTTTGGCAGCGTCTTTCAACAGGCGCTTGGGCAAGGTGTCGTCCTTGCCGGTAAAGCCCGCATCGAGGTTGAACTTGCGTTCCAGGTTCCACACGCGCTCGCCCACTTCGAGGAGTTTTTCGACCGACCAGTCGCCTTCGCACGCACCATTGACCTGCGGTGCGATATCATCCAGCGACCACGCAAACGTGGTGAACAGGCACAGCCCGGCGCTATCGACCGCCCCGGTAGCGTCCTGAAATG
This sequence comes from Thalassospiraceae bacterium, assembly GCA_030637205.1. GTDB lineage: Bacteria > Pseudomonadota > Alphaproteobacteria > Rhodospirillales > Magnetovibrionaceae > DAOVVL01. The sequence continues at coordinate 1,187 of DAOVVL010000257.1, forward strand.
CGATCACCAAACCGGCCTTGCCGTCAGACGACAACGGATCGGTTTTTTCCGGGATGCCCAAAACCTCAGACGCCACGGTATAGCTGCGCAAATGACACGCGCCGCGATTGGATGTGGCGTAGGTCAGCCCCATGCCCTGAATACCGCGTGAATCGTAGGCCGGGAATTCCTGGCCCTTGACCGACATGGAAAGTTCCGGATGGCCGTACTTTTCAGTTAGCAGCTTGGAACCAAGGCCGATTTCAGCGCCGAAACCTTCTGCGCGCCCGGTCAGCTCAGCCAGTGTGGTCAGCGCCTCTGCATTACCCCACGTAAGCTCAATGCCACCGGTTTCTTTGGTGGTCAGCACGCCCATTTCATACAGTTCCATGGCAGCGCCCACGGTGGTGCCGAACGAAATGGGATCAAAGCCCTGTTCGTTACAGATAAAGTTGGCGAACGTCAGCGCATCTAGATCATTGACCCCGGTCGCCGCACCTAGTGCCCAGGCAGCTTCGTATTCAAGGCCGCCGGATGCAATTTGGTACTGTTCGCGATCCTTGACCGTGTAGTGTTCGGGATCGACCGTTGAAATGCGCCCGCACCCGATGGTGCAGCTAAAGCACGAAGCGTTGCGCGTCAGGTTGGCCTTGCCGTCTGATTTACGTGGCTCGCCCATGGCTTCGCCGGATATGTCCGAAGCACTTTCAAACTGAACGTCCTTGTGATTACGCGTGGGCAGTGCGCCGGTTTCATTGATGACGTTCATCAACACCTGGGTACCCAAGGCTGGCAAGCCCTGGCCCGTGACGGCGTTCTCACTCAGCACCACTTTGCCCGCAGCAACCGCATCGGCGAAACCGTCGGGATCTACAACCTTGATGCCCTGTGTGCCGCGCACGGCAACCGCTTTCAGGTTTTTAGAGCCCATTACGGTACCCACACCCGAACGCCCGGCGGCGCGGTGCAAATCGTTGACCACGCCTGCGAACTTGACGCCGTTTTCACCGGCCACACCGATGGACGCCACACGCATTTGCGGATCCTGGTGGTCGGCCTTGATGCCTTCTTCGGTGGTCCACACGGTTTGGCCCCAGTATTTTGAAGCATCGACCAATTTGACGTCATCGTCTTTGATGACCAGGTAAACCGGTTTTGCCGACTTGCCTTCAAATATGATCATATCCCAGCCGGCGAATTTCATCTCAGGCCCGAAATAACCGCCCGAGTTGGAACACGCGATAGCGCCAGTCAGCGCGCCTTTGGTGATCACCGACCAACGCCCGGCGGTGGATGCCGTGGTCCCGGTCAACGGGCCGGTGGCGAAGATCATTTTGTTTTCAGGTGCCAGCGGATCAACCTTGGGGTTGATTTCTTCCACCAGGTATTTGGTGGCGAGGCCGCGCTGGCCGAGGTATTTGTCCGCCCATTCCATATTGAGCGGTTCGGATTTACACGTTCCCTTTGTCAGGTCAACGCGAAGAATTTTTCTGGTCCATGCCATGCTCTTGTTCCTTCTTCTGGCTAATTAAGCGTTGGCCTGCTGGCCGGCATCGGTTTTGGCGGCCCACTGGGCGGCCTTGTCGTAACCGGTGGCTTCGGCATCGGTGAATGTGATGGCACCGGTTGGGCACGCTTTGGAGCAAGCCGGATCGCCGCCGCACAGGTCGCATTTCACGACCTTGCCGCTGGATGCGTTGTAATTGACGGTACCGAACGGGCACGCGATGGTGCAGACCTTGCAGCCCACGCAAAGGGCGTTCGAGACCACCTTGGCCCCGGTCGCAGCGTCAACCGTGATCGCATCAACCGGACACGCCGACTGACACCATGCGTCATCGCACTGGGTGCAGGTATAAGGAACATAACGCCCTTCATCGTGAAAATTAAAAACCCGGATACGCGAACGGGCGGGGTTGAATTCCCCTTCGTTGAAATCCGAGCAAGCCGATTCACACAGGCGGCAGCCGGTGCATTTTTCGGCGTCGAGAACGAGCGCTTGTTGCATGAGTTCCTCCCTAAAAGGCGACCATTTGGCCCGACCGAACGGCCGATCCATAGGTTCTTGAAAACGTTCAAATTCAGGGAAGCAGGCGGCGCCCCCAGGCACCCCCCTATCCAAACAACCTCCCATAGCGAGGCCCAGTCTTTAAACGCCGGGCTCACCCGTGATTTAGGCCCCAAACTGCCTTGGGAAGCAAGCGGATATTGCACTTAAGTACACCTAAAAGCGCACAAATTGTCGGATGCCGACGTCAACATGCATTACCCCATCGGCACACACCCCCCATGTTGAGACGAGCCACTAACCGTATGTGGGGAAACCCACATCAGTAATGGAAGATACTGGTCCAAACGAACAATTGTGCACTGCGATTACCCGATTTTGCCGATACACCTTTTGGGTGTAAAATACAAAAATGTCATAACTTTTAAGTGGGGGTAAGAACTATGTCTTATAACGATGTTACGGACGAGGTTTTTCTTAATTTCGACACCCATACTGTTTTTCAAGCGCTTAC
>DAOVVL010000019.1 GCA_030637205.1 Thalassospiraceae bacterium
ACGCCCTTGGCGTCCAGCAAAAGCGCATTGATCTTGGTTTCGATCACGGCGTCCTCAACAAAACCTTCAACCGCGCCTTTTTCTGCTTCCAGGTCTGACCTGACGAATATCTCGTTGGTAACAACCCGCACCCGTTTAACCGCCCGGCACAGGCGTTCGGCCTTGGTGCGCTCGGCTTTGGTATCGACCACGCCGGTCAGCATGACGTTTTGTTCGTAAACGTCTGCTGAAATGGATATGGACCCGGTGCCCATGGCTTCGATCACATCGACCGTAATCGCCGCCCTGATTTTTGCATCCTTGGTGATGTCTTCGGCAGAGCGATCTTCGACCACGGCTTCAACCGCACCCTTGATGATGCTGAGCGGGTTCAGCTCGATGGCGCTGGCCGAAACGGGCAGGGTGCTGGCAGCAAGGGTCAGGGCAAAGGCAAAGCGGGTGAATTTCATCGGGTTTGGGTCCTTAATATCGGGTTGATAATACCAAGCGCCATTTTGCTGGGCACCGTGCAAAAGTCCAATCATTTCCTGAAAAAAGCCCCCCGCGTGTGCGGCGACGCATTCGCTCCCTTTGGGCAATACGTCCGCTTTCAGTTGGTAAGTAGACGTGGCGCGGGCATGCCATAAACGTCCGCTTATGACCCAAAGCGGAAGTATTGGGGCGACAACTATGCAGCAATGCATCAGCAAAGCTTACATGTCGTCAAATCGGCCTCTCTCCGCTTTCGTATCTCGCCCCTTGCGTAGTTGCAGAAGGCGTAGAGGGCATCCACCGATCCAGGGTGTGACTGAGCCGCTTGAGTTCAACCGGCTTCGACAGATAGTCATCCATTCCACATTTCAGGCAACGTTCAGCCTCACCTTGCAGTGCATTGGCGGTAATCGCAATAATGGGCACATGGGCTGAGCCACTTTGTTTCTCGGCCTCGCGGATCGCATCGGTCAACTCGAACCCGTCCATTACCGGCATGTGGCAGTCAGTTAACACCAGATTGAAGCGCCTCGTTTGCCACATTTCCAGGCCCTGTTCGCCATCGTCTGCGATCTCAACCGCGTAGCCCAGTATCTTGAGCTGATGCTTGATCACGAGTTGATTGGTGGTGTTGTCTTCTACAAGAAGGATCAGGCGGTTTTGCGCCTCCGCCTCCTCTATGGTCGGCGTAAAGCCGGAAGGGACCCATTCAGGGGTCGGAATATCTAGGTCCGGGCTCCTTCGTCCGGCCAAAACCGCCAGACCCCTCACCGTCTCTGAAGGCAATACCGGCAATCTCTGTACCAGATAGGAATTGGGCTTTATCAGACCTAACTGATCCGATCGGTGCGCCGAAAAGATCAGGAAGCGGAGCCGTCCATCCGTATTGGTCAATTGTTCCCGGACACGGTTATTTTCCTTCATGTTCCCCAGAGCCAGGGCAATGATGGGTTCGCCCCTCGACACAGAAATCAGAAATGCAAGCCCGGCCACGTTTTCGGCATAACGGATCGTCGATCCATTCCCTTCGACATAGGCGGAAAGCACCTCGCGGCTCATCGTATCATCCACCAGCGCCAGGACCTCGAGGCCCGAAATGTCCAGTTCCTCGGAATCTCCCTCGGCCGTCTCCAGCGGCAGCGTCACGGTAAATGTCGATCCCCTGCCCGGTAGGCTGTCGACCTCAATCGTCCCGCCCATCATCTCCACCAGGCTGTGGCTGATCACCAGCCCCAACCCGGTTCCGCCGAATTGCCGCGTGGTCGAATCCTCGCCCTGACTGAACGGCTTAAACAGCTTCGAGAGCACCTCTTTGCTCATGCCGATGCCGTTATCGGTGATCGTGAACTGAACTATCCCTTCCTCGTTCTGCTCGGCACGGATATCGACCTTGCCCGGCTTACCTCCATTTTCAGGGCGGGAAAACTTGACCGCATTGTTGGTCAGGTTCAACAAAACCTGGCGCAGCCGCACCGCATCCGAACAGACCCACTCTGGAACCGCCGGATCAATGAAAAGGCTGAGACGTACATTCTTATCGTATGCAGATAACATCACGGTCTCGGCAACGCCCTCTAGAATCGGATACAAGTGGATCGGAAGTTGCTCAATCTCGATTTTGCCGGCCTCGATTTTGGTGGCATCCAGGATGTCATCAATAATCCGTAGCAGGGAAAAAGATGAATCCTTGATCGTCTGAACCATTCGGCGTTGCTCGGGACTCATCTCCATTTGCATCAGCACTTCGACCATGCCGACAACGCCGTTCATAGGCGTGCGGATCTCATGGCTCATGTTTGCAAGGAAGGTCGACTTGGCTTTGTTGGCCGTTTCGGCTGCGATTTTCGCCGTTTTAAGTTCTATTGTTTTTGCCTCGACGATTCCTTCCAGGTTGTCCCGCGACACGGCGGTTTGGGACAGGTTTTTCGCCATAGTATTAATGCTGCGGGCCAGCTCGCCAATTTCATCCTGGCTGTTGACGTCGATAACTACATCCCAGTTGCCGGCCCCCACCTGTTCCGCCGCCTTGCTAACGGTTTCCAGGGGCAGGGCGATCCGGCCCCCGAAGAAAAACGCCGCCAACACACCGATCAAGAGCGCCGGACCGAGAACGATAAACTGGTCGATGAGATTAGACCTCATGCTCTCATCGATACGCCCTTGAGCGAACGCCACAGCGACGTATCCGAGTAGGACACCATCCCCCGAAACGACTGGAATCCCCGACCAGTGATGCATTTCATCTTCGCCGTGAGACTCTTCCTTGACGGCAACGAGTCCGTCGATGAATGGGATCGATGGCTTCTGATTGCGCAGGGCGGGTTTGTCGCTGCCGTCGGTGAGGAGCCGTCCATCTTCGTCGAGCACCCAGATAAGATCGAAACCGTCGCCCTCCAAGACACTGCGAACTACATTGCGCAGTTCGCGGATATCCAGATTGTACAGGTGATCGTCGACCAGAGATGAGGTGCGTTTGGCGGCATGGAGGGACTCCTCCGCACGCAGATCATGAAGCGTAACCTGTTCCTTATAGATCACGACGCTAAACAGTCCTGCCCCAATCAACATAATCAGGGCCGACGTGAAGAAGGCAATCTTGTGGCCAATACCGAGTTTCACTGTAGCTATCCATTATTTCAGCGAGCTAATCAGATGTAGAAACGGTTCCAGTTTCAGTACATCGGCCAATAGCTCGGGCGGGATATCGTCGAACTTGGTCGTGCGCTCGAAATCCGCGAGAACCCCGCGCCCGTGTTCCGTTTCGTGGGCGGATTTAAGCACCGTCTTTATGCGTTCCACCAGTGGGGCCCCAAGGCCTGGACGGTGGGTCACGACATGATAGGGAACGAAGGGCGTCATATGCAGAACACGCAAGCGCTTCAGCGCCGTCTTCGCAAAATCATTGAAGTCATCTTCGGCCATAGCGGCGGCTTGCACCCGCCCGCGTTCGACCCAAGTGGACTGGGTCTCATTATCAAACGCCATGACATACCCGGCGCGATCGGCGGGCGGCATAACGTGAATGCTAGCAACAGCGATCAGTTCCAGCCCCTTGCGATGGGCTGCCATGGCAGGCAGCATAAAGCCCGAGGTCGAAAACGGTTCCTCGAAGGCGATGATCTTTCCTTTGAGTTCTGCAAGGCTGAAAATGCCGCTATCGTCACGTACGAAGATGACGCTGCGGTAGTACGCGCGCCCCTTTTTCCAGCGCCGCAACATGTACTCGGATCCGGAAAGCTTGTTGATCAGCAGTGCAGTGACCGAACTGTCGATAAACAGATCGGCCTCTCCGTTTTTCAGCATTGTCGACATCTGATTAATGTTAGTGGCAATGGCCACCTTTACGGCGTCGATACCGTCACCGGCCAGCTCACCAGCAAGGTAATCGGCAAACGGCTGAAAAGTGCGGACTTCTTCCACCGGACTCGTGCTGATGGTGCCAATGGTCAGTGTCTTGGCCCATGACGGCGGTGCCATTGTGAGCGCAACCGCTGCGAACACCACCGCAATAATAGGGCGCCTCAAGACCCGAAAAACATGGTGCGACATTTGACGCATATTTTTCATGGGAAAACCTCAACAGCATTTGGGTTCCCGAGGGGGCTAACGCATTCATACAACCCCAGACCGGTAATTCTACCATAAATACCCTATTATTTTGCATAAATACCTCACCAAAAGGATGCAGTCAGATATTGGCTATTAGCGGACCTTTTTGAAGGGCCAATTTTATGTCTGCTTTTGGCCCATAGCGGACATTCAATAGGTTTCTCATTTAGCCACATAAATGGGATTGATTAGGGATTCTCCCGCTGCACAGCGATGCCCAGGCGTCCACGCTGTCGTATCGTCGTCAAGGGCCAGGGCATGACTAGCCTTGGCCTGCACAGCAGCCCATGTCATAACGAGCGCAACGTTTTCAAGACTGGATAGTATCATGTCCTCTTCACTTGCCATTCTCGACGCCCTGCCGTCGCCGGCAGATTTCTACGCGCACTACTGGAACAAACGACCGTTCCTTGTACGTGGCGCCATCGATCAAACCGTGATGAACGGGCTGATCACGCCAGATGAGCTTGCGGGACTATCCATGGAAGAGACCGCGCGCGCGCGCATGGTTGCGCTGAAAGACTGGACCTGCCGATTCGGGCCATTCTCCGATGAAGATTTCAACACCACCGGAAAGTCGCCTTGGAGCCTGCTCGTCCAAAACGTCGAACAATTCCACCCGGACACCGCCACGTTGTTGAGCGTGTTCAATTTTGCACCCCGTTGGATGATGGACGACATCATGGTCAGCTTCTCCACCAAGGGCGGTACCATCGGCGGTCACATCGACAGCTATCACGTTTTTCTTGTCCAGGGACAAGGCACACGCCGCTGGACCATCGGTCACGAACCGATCATTGATGAAGTGTATATTGACGGCCTCGACCTCAAAATCCTTAAAGACCCCATTGACGGCAATACGGTTGAGGTTACCTCTGGCGACATCCTGTACATCCCTCCCAATTTTGCCCACGAAGGCACCACAATTGACGATGCGTTGACCTTTTCCGTTGGTTTCCTCGGCCCGAAATTGTCCGAACTTTATAGCGCCTTTGGTCAGCACCTCGCTGATCACGATGAGCTTGATCACCGCTACGCTGGCGAAGAGTTGAGTGTAGACAGCTCAGGTTTCATCCTCTCCATCGATGCCGTTGAGGCGCTGCGCGATCATCTCGGCCACTCGCTGACTACGCCCGCGTTTTCTGAGTGGCTGGCCGCGTTTTTCACCGGCTCAACCAGTGAAGACTTTGCACAGTACAGCGAACGCGAGGACACGCTTAGCCTGGTGGCCTTCACAGAAGCCTTACAGGCAGGCGCTAGTTTGATCAAACCCGCCTACGTAAAATTCGCGCTTACCCCATCACCCAAGGGCGCCTACAGCCTTGGCTTTGATCGTGAAACTTTTGACATCAATGATGCCGCCCTGGCCGTCGTCCTAATCCTGATGAATGAAGCCGCCGTTGTCATAAACGACACGCCCGCGCTGCTCGATCATCTCGACCTTTTGTGCACGCTCTATAACCACCAGGCGTTGGAATTTATCGATAGGGAAAAGGCCCCGCCGTGAATGCCGCCGCCAAGAACTTTTCCGGGGCGATGCGAGGGGCGGCGCGGTCGAAATAGGCCGTTCCATGGCCTCCCTCCGCAGTGTCCGCTTTTGGCTATAAGCGGACCTTTTCGAGGGCCGGGATTTAGGTCCGCTTATGACCCGAAGCGGACTTTGGTTAGGCTTTTAGATCCGTTTTTGCATCTATGGGGCTGAGGGGACCAAATGTCTTCTCATGAAGATCGAAGGCGGATTCTATTGATTCCGTCTTGTTTCGCCGATCTTCCTGATCGCCGCGGATTCTAGTTAGCTCCAACTCAAGTTCCTCGATCAAGAGCAGAGCGATGTCTTTCTTATCCTCTTCACAAGCGATCAGGTGAGCGGAAATGATGGCGTCACTAAGTCGTCTACTTGTCATGGCTAGCTCCTCTTTCTAATGTCTCAACCGACATACCCCAGATAAACTTCAAGTCCACTACAGTCTTAGCTGGATTTGCTACCAATGAAATTGCTATCTCTGGCACCTTCTAACCAAGGTCCGCTCTACGCATTAAAGCAGACCCATTTCAGGGCTGGTAGCTATATGACCGCTTCTGACCCAAAGCGGACAGCACCAAGGATCGGCAATCACATCCGCGGTTCGCTATGGAATACCTTGCCGAAAATACGCCAGTTCCCATCGGAGCGTTTGATGAGGTGGAGATGGTCGGTGAAGTCACGGCCTTGATAAAGGTCGCGTACTTTTGCTGCCGCCACTGTGCCACTAATGTCTATGCTCAGAACCTCCATGTCGAAAGGCTCTCCATTATTGGATGGTATCGGAAGGGATTTCACAAATCCTAGAAACTGTTCCAGCGAAAGCGTCTTGAGAGTGCCATCACCACCATAGCCGCATACCGTGGCGGAGGGGTCGAATGTATCTGCCAACAGCGATACATCGCCCTGATACAATCCATCAAAGTAAGTTTGAATGGTGGCCTGAATGGCTGCTTGGTCCTGAACAGACATGACGCGCCCCCTTTTTGGCAGTGAAAGCAGTCCGAAAATTATACTTTATCGTAATGGGCTTGGTCTATGAGCGGCTTTCGGGCACGCCCCTACTGTCGGCTTATGGCTATTAGCGGACGTTTCAGCAGGGTCTTCGATATGTCCGATAATGACCCAAAGCTGACATTGACGAACAATGTACTCAAGCTGGAAGCAACCGCTTGATTGGAATTTCAGCCGCATCCTTCACCGGGCGGGACAGATAGAACTCGGCGAGAAGATGGCCCTCGGCCTCCCTGCCGGTCGGGTCGATACCCAGATCGCTCAGTTGTTCGAGCACTTGCTCTTGCTCATCCGCCGAGGCGAACCGGCGCTGAAAGAAGATTTGGCCTTCGAGCTTCTCGGTCACATAGCCCCAGTCGTTCAGGGTCTCCTCGATGGCGTCGAACGGGAACAACCGCAGCACGAAATTGGCCATCCAGGGCGCCCGGCCTTGCGTTACCGCAGGTAACAAACGATCGAAACTCTTCTCGGTCAAATAGCCGACGCACCCGGTAGACGTCACCAGATCGACCGGCGCCAGCTTTTCTTTCGCCAGCGCGGATAGCGGTTCGGTTTCAAGATTTACAACGAGCCCCTCATCCAACAGGCCCACCGCTTTGGCAAATGCGATAGCATTTTCGGACTGGTCGAGCCCGATCACCTCGATGTCCTCGGGTTCGTCAAGATCGGCAAAAAAGCGCCGGTCGCATGCAACGACCTCTTGCGGTGTGGCGTCCGCCAGTTTCTTCTGACCCCAATGTTCGTAGAGTTCCTCCATTGAAAGGTCATGCTTGAGGAGCGCCGCGTTGACGCCATAGGAACAGCCCAGATCTAGCACGTGGACCGTGTCGTGCTGGCGCTTGTGTAAGTGGCCGATCAGTTTCTGGAAGATGGGTTTGGCGATACCGGGTATTGCGTAGTCGAGCTTGTTCAGTTCACGGAAATAAGTCCTTGGGTCGGACTGATCATAAATATGATCCATGTCGGCTTTGGCTACATTGATATCCTCAAAGGTAGAATCATCCGTCATTGGTTCACTCCGTGGTGTTTCCCGTTGTCGCCCTTTGTTGGTCCGCAAATGCCGCACGGCATGCAAGACGCGCAAACATGACATTACTGCGCGAATGCGGCTCGAACCAAAAAGTCGTCATTTGGGCTTGTTTGGGGAAACCTAACACAACTGTCCGCAAATCGAAATCAGAGCACAAATCTACGGGCGGAGCGCAACAGCGTAACGTCCGGTTCTGGCTATTAGCAGACCTTTCCAAGGCACTGGCAATATGACCGCTATATGGCGCTAAGCAGACGTTCTTTCTGCCCAAAAAAAGCCCCCCGCCTGAGCGGGGGGTTAAGGTAAAGCCCTTATCCTGATTTTGGTCCTGATTTTGGTCCTGATTTTGGTTCTTCTCTAAACCACACCTAACATGCTGGCGACCAACGGGTGGCGCACCACATCGCCGTCCATCAGTTTCACCACTTCAACATCATCAAGCACTTCCAACCGCGCTGAAATATCGGCCAGCCCCGACATGCCCGGCAGCAGGTCGGTCTGGTCCGGGTCACCCGTGACCACCATCGTCGAATGCCAGCCCAACCGGGTCAGCAGCATCTTGATCTGGCCATAGGTGCAATTTTGCGCTTCGTCGATTACGACAAAGGCGTTGTTCAGGGTACGACCGCGCATGAAGCCGACCGGGGCGATTTCAATGGTGCCGTCCTTCATCATTTTCTTGATGTTGCGATTGCCCAGCCGGTCGGCCAGCGAATCGAACAACGGGCGCAGATACGGCGCCAGCTTGTCTTCCATTTCGCCGGGCAGGAAGCCTAAGCTTTCGCCGGCTTCGACCGCCGGGCGGGTCAGCACGATGCGCCCGACCTGTCCTTTTTCCAGAGCCTCGACCGCCTTGGCCACGGCCAGATAGGTTTTTCCCGTTCCCGCCGGGCCCAGTGCCATCACCAGGCTGTTTTGATCCATCGCGTCCATCAGAAGTTTCTGGTTTTCACTTCTGGGCTTAACCGTTTTCAGATACCGCTGGTCGCGGTTTGCGTTTCCATCTGGTCCATCAGGGCCTGAGGGGCCCAGCGGATGCCAGCTTTCATCTTCCGGATAAAGGGCATGCACGGTAGCCTGATTATGGCGGCGGGACTTCTTACCCATGATGAACTCCTATGTTGTTGATTTGTTTTTGGTTTGATGGTGCGCCCAAACGACAAACGCCCCCACAAGGGAGGCGCAGATCAGAGTTTATGGCAGTGTTTAAGGCGCGGTTGGTGTCGTCAGCAGGGGGTGGGCGCAGGCCTGAAGTTCGATGGGGTTCAGGTGGCGGTTCATGTGGCATTTGTTGGGCCAGATCCGGTCTGCTCATCCGAGCCATGGATATCTCTCCCTGTGATTGACCTTTTCAGCTTACGCGGGGAAGGATAAAGGGAAGGTTAACAAGACCTTTCCGGATCAGTGGTTGGTGCGTAGATGTTTGGCCGGGATCATCACCAACAGGCCCGCGACCATTGCCAGCCCCGCGCCGGTGAGCGATATGGTGGCCACCGGTGTGCCGGCATCCAGCGCCCAGCCCACCATCAGCGGGGCGGCAGCCGTGGCGACGACGGCAGCCGCCGACATTAACGCGCGCACCTGGCCCAATCTGCGAGTGCCAAAGGTTTCCGCCCAGCTCGCCGTAATCAGCACCGAACTGGCCCCGGTGGTCAGGCCCCCCAGCGCCAGATAGACCGGGACCCAAAACGGGTGCTCAGCAAAAGCGATCACAACCATGGCTGCGATCAGCGGCCACATGAACCACGGCAGGATCTTGCCCGGCCCGCGTTTGTCCACCCACGGGCCACAAATCAACGATGCCACCACCGTGGCACCGGCGTAGGCGGGAAAGCTGGCTGCCAGCCATACAATGTCCCAGCCCTTGTCATGGGCCAGCGCCAGTTGGTGAAAAAATACGCCGGTCAGAAGAAACGGCGCCATCAGGCCGGCCGGCAGGATCAGTTGAAACCGCCAGTCGCTAATAATGCGCCCCTTATCAGCGAACGGGTCGGGTGTTTCGCGTTGCGCATGTTCCCAAGACCGGTGGCGATCGCTGTGACCTTTTAACAGCCAAAACACAATCGGCAGATAAACCGCCACAATAGCGCCCGCGACCCAGCCCCATGATGTGCGCCAACCAAATGCTGCCACCAAGACCACCACCACCGTGGGTAACAGTGCTTCGCCCAGGGGAAAGCCCAGCGCCACCACGCTCATGGCGCGCCCGCGGGTGCGTTCAAAATATCGCGCCATGCTGATCACGGCGGTGTGGCGAAGCAAACCCTGACCGAACAGGCGCAAACCAAACAGTGCGGCGACCAACATGGCTTCGTTTTGTGCCCCCGCCATTGCCGCCGCACTTAATGCCAGCCCGCCAATGATGATGGCGACGTACACGCGCAGGTCCACATCATCAATGCGCCGACCCGCCCACAAGATCACGGTGGCGCTGATTAACGTGGCAGCTGAATAAAGGGTGGCGAAACCGCCGTGGCTTAATTGGAATTCGCCGCGGATGGCATCGCCAAAAAGGGCAATGAAAAACGTTTGCCCCACATTGGCGCCAAAGGTGCACATCAGGCCAAAGGCGAGAAATCGTTTATTTTCAAAAAAGAAGTTCAGCGCGCGCATCGGGGGCGGGGTTAGCCGGACTTGCTGGCGCAATCGACACATACCGGTGTCGCCGGGTCCATGATAAGGCGCTTGGGCTGGATGTCTTCACCGCACGATGTGCATGCACCAAATTCACCGGCGTCCATGCGTTTCAATGCCATGTCGATGCGTTTTAGTTCGACCTCGCGGCGGCGTTCGGTTTCCAGTGCCATGGCTTGCGTTTGCAAGGCATCCATGCGCGAAAGCCGGCCCACGGTGGTTTGATCCAGCACCACGGTCGCGCGCTCAGCGGCGCTGACTTCGGCATCATGGTGCAATTCGCGACGTTCAGCGATCAGCTTTTGCTTCAAAAGGTCGAGGTCGATTTGGCTGTCGTTGCTCATGGGATTCCCTGCAATGGAAGGGGATATTGGGGATAACGGGAGGATTCATTTTAACACAGGAGATGGTCCGGGGTGCAACATATTCATTTCCTTTAACAATTCAATAAATTCAGGGTCGAGTGGCGAAATGGCTGTTTTTTTGCTAAAATAGGCACTGTGGGGGACTTCTTTAATTGGATAAGGAGTCTTTACAGATGCTGGTCAAAAACATTCTCGAATTAAAAGATCCGGATATCTTCACCATCGGGGCGACAGCCACGGCGGCGGAAGCTGCCAAGCTGTTCAAGGAAAAACAAATCGGTTTTGCAATAGTTGAAGAAGCCGGTGTTAACGTTGGAACCATATCGGAGCGCGATATTATTCACGCCCTTTCCAATATGGGAGCCGAAGTCGCCGATAAATCAGTCCGCGACCTGATGACCACCAAAATCGTCACCTGCCAGTTGGATGCCCCCATAGATGAAGTGCGCGCCATTATGACCCATAAGCGCACCCGTCATGTGCTGGTGATGGAAGGCGACGAATTGATGGGCTTGGTCAGTATTGGCGATGTGGTCAAGCACTCACTTGATGCGTGTGAGATCGATAGCGAGGCCATGCGTGGTTATATCTCGGGCGAGGGTTATCAATAGGGATATCAATAAGGGGGCTGATGGCCCCTGAGGTCCACGACGCCGTCAGGCGTGGGCGCGACTGCGTTTTTTTAGGCGCGGGTTTTTTGTGCGCGCTTTCGGCCCCGTTACTTTTGCCGGCTGGGGGCGGGCGAAGGTCCACTCAAATTCACCCGACGCGCCGGGCTGGAAAGTGTAGCCACCGATGTTAAACGCCTTGATGTCTTCGGGCTTGGTGATTTTGTTTTCAATGATCCAGCGCGCCATGGCGCCACGGGCACGTTTGGCGAAAAGACCCAGCGTGCGGATGTCGCCATCCTGAATTTCCTTGAACACCGGCGTGATGACGGGAACATCCAGCGCGCCTTGCTCGATTACCTTGAAATATTCTTTTGATGCCAGATTAATCACGGCTTTGGCCTTGATCTTTTTGGCCTGAACATTCACCGCCTTTGTGACGTCGGCCTGCCAATGTTCATACAGGTTCTTGCCGCGCGGATTTGCAAGGCGTGTGCCCATATCCATGCGATAGGGGCGGATTGCATCAAGCGGGCTGAGCAGCCCGTACATGCCTGAAATGATCAAAAGGTGATCTTGCGCCCGCGCCACGGCCTTGTCGCTCAAGGTTCGGATATCAAGCCCCACGTAGGTGTCGCCCGAAAACATATAGGCCGCGGCCTTGGCATCAGATGCACCGGCGCGATCAGAAAAGGTTGCAAACCAGTTTGCCGCCTGCTCGGAAAGCTTGGCACTGATGTGCATCATCTTTTGCAAATCCCCTTCGCTTAATTCCGCACCCAGCTTGGCCAGTGTTTTGGCCTGTGGGCCAAAGCGCGGCTTGGTGGCGGCATGGCCGGATGTGCTTTCATACGTGAGGTTGAGTTTTTTTGCTGGTGAAACGATAACGAGCATATTGATTTCCTGATTAAACTTGAGAATCGGGCGCCTGAATAAACGCAGCTTATGTGCTTTGGCCAGGCCCGTAAACATACGAGCGAAGTTACAAAATAGTCAGGTTTTGCAATTGGTTACACTTCTATTTGTGTGATTTATCCCTACGCCAAGTGTGCTAATTGCCAACCTTGCGCCAAAACACTATGATCCAACCGAAACTTGGATGCGCAGCCTGATGGGTTGCGTTTCGTTTTCTGGATAATCGTATAAGGCTTCAAGAGGCTCGAAATTTATATGTATGTTCGCCGTACCATGCTTTCCGTTTTGTTTGCTGCCTTTGTTGCGGTGGCTGTACCACCCGTTCAGGCATTAGCCGATCACGACGGGCAGGGCCCAACCGCGTTCATCGAAGGGCTGGCCGATGAGGCCGTGAAGGCGCTGACCGATAAAGACACTACGCGCGAAGAGCGCATCGTTCGCTTTCGTAGCCTGCTCAACCACAACTTCAATGTGCCGTTGATCGGCAAATGGGTTCTGGGTCGTCATTGGCGGTCTGCTAACCCGGCAGAAAAAGCCGAATACATGAGCCTTTTCGAAGACCTGATCGTGATCACGTATGTGGAATATTTCGATCAGTATTCGGGTGAGGCGCTCAAGGTGGTCAAGACCATTACCGATCCGGGCAAGGATTCGGTGATCTACACACATCTGATGCGTCCCAGCGGCGATGCCATTCGCGTGGACTGGCGGGTGCGTCAGGATAATGAGAGCTTCAAGATCATCGATGTATATGTCGAAGGCAGTTCCATGGGCCAGACCCAGCGTTCGCAGTTTGCGTCCCTGATCCGCAAGAACGGCGGCAAGCTTGAAGGCCTGATCAAGGCCCTCAGGTCCAAGGTGGCGGAACTTCTATAGAAGTCTGAACCATGAACGCTGAATTTCCA
>DAOVVL010000184.1 GCA_030637205.1 Thalassospiraceae bacterium
GGTGACGGCTTCAAGAATGGCGCAGCCCGACATAATCAGGTCGCCGCGTTTGGGGCCGATGCACGGATGGCTCATGCGTTGTTCGACCGACATCTGGTCCAGATCACGAACTACTTTGCGGATGTCATCAAAGCTCAGGTTCAGCCCGTCAATTTTGGAACGATCATAGCGCCCCAGCCCCAGTTGCATGGCGCCCAGCGTGGTGACCGTGCCCGACGTTCCCAGCATTTGCACCTGGCCCTGTTGGATGTTTTTGGAAATCTGGTGTTTGGCGTCAAATTGGGCGAGGCCCTCATCAATGCGCGCAACGATTTCTTCAAACGCGCCGTCACTGCCGGTGCCATCGGGGTAATCTTCGCTCAGCGTCACCACCCCGTGGGGCAGCGAGACCATGTCGATGGCTTTGGGGCCATCTAAGTTTTGCATATCGATCCACACCGCTTCGGTGCTGCCGCCGCCAATGTCGAACAGCAGCGCGTGGGGGCGGTGTTCTTTCAATAACGGGGCACAGCCCTTGAGCGTCAGTTCGGCTTCTTCTTTCGGGCTGATGGCTTCCAGTTCAAGGTCGGCCTCAGCACGAACGCGGTCCAGAAATTCGCCTTTGTTATCGGCACGACGGCAGGCTTCAGTGGTGATGCAGCGCGCGCGAACCACGTTGGATGCGCGCATCTTGGATCGGCACACTTTTAAGGCCGCCAGCGTGCGCTCAATGGCGTCATCGCTCAAAGAACCGCTGTTGGCGACCCCTTCACCCAGGCGCACGATGCGCGAAAAGCTGTCGATGACGCGAAAACCATCGCTTGCCGGGCGGGCCACCAGCATCCGGCAATTGTTGGTGCCAAGATCAATGGCCGCATAGGCATGCGGGTCACGTGTGGATTCGCTAGGGGAATGGGAATGGGTGCGGGGCTGGGCCACGGGTTTGCTCACTTGTCTGGACAGCCGGCTTGAGCGCCTGCTGTCTGCTTGGCGGCATTCTAGCGCAATGGAGCCAAAAACGAAATGGCGGAAATCTGCGACCTTTGGGTATTATCCATTGGGGGATGGTTAATGAATTGACCTTCCCACCCCCCCCAAATGGGGGTGTTTTGTACGGGGTTAACATGTTGTTCTAATTGATGATTATTGTACTTTATGCTTGAATTTTTTATTAAAACCTGCGATTGAGGAAGTATTGGGGGGATTGAATGACACATCAACGAATTGCTAAAGCTATGCCGGGCACCATGATTGGAAATTCAATCGGGTGTTTTTTTCTGTTGTTTGTTCTCTTGTGGCTTGGTTTTGCCCCAACCCAAGCAATATCTGCAGAGCAGGTTGGCGTTGCGGCGGCGGTTCGCGGCCAAGTCAGCTTGGCGCCACGCGAAGGTGCAAGCCGCCCGGCGGTGAGTGGCGGTGATGTCAATTTTCAGGATATCGTCAAAAGCGGGGAAAATTCAGGGCTTCAGGTCATGTTACTTGATGAGACGACCCTGACCGTTGGCCCGAACGCCGAAATGATCATTGATGAGATGGTTTATGACCCAGCGGGCGTATCTTCGCTGGCCATTACAGTATTAAGTGGCGGCTTTCGTTATGTGTCCGGGGCCATTGCCTCTCAAAACCCCGAAAATGTCAGCATCTCAACCCCTGTCGGGCATCTTGGCATTCGCGGCACGAACCTGGCAGCGGTGAAGTTAAATGGCGGCTGGTTCTTTGGCCTGTTTGGTCCGGGTCCAAAAAACAACACCGGCAATAAAGCGGGCGGTTTTGTGTTTTCAAGCCCTGCAGGTGACCGCGAAGTTCGTCGTGCCGGTTTTGGCTTTAGCGTTAATCCTGGCCAAGCGCCGGGGGAAATTGTTGCCATCCCTGATGAAATAGTCATGCAATTCCAGACCAGAACCATAGTGGGTGCGCTGGCCAAAAAACCTGGCCAAGGCGAGGAAAATGGACAAGGGGAGCAAGCATCTTCTGAAGGGCAGGGTGACGATGATTCTGGCAGCATTACTGCAGCCGAAAGTGAATCGGGTCAGGTTGTTGCAGAAACCCAGGAAGAAAGTATTGCAGTTCTTGTCGCAATAGATGCTGAAAATCTTGCCAATGAACAAATCGATACGGCCGCCCAGGAAATTCTGATAGATGACCAAATTACGGTGTTAACGGGTGTTGATATGGCGGGCTATTCCGGTTCGGCCGTTTACACCAAGGCGGGCATCGCTATCAATGCAATCCCATTTCCTGATGATGCTGCTAATTATCTTACGCCAGCACAAGAAGCGGAGACAATTGCCATGCATCAAAATCACAATGGCGGCGCACAGGTTGGCACGTTTGACATTTCCGTGACGGCAAACTTTTCTGCACGAACCATTATCGGGTCTTTTTCAAATATTGATGCGGCGTCATTCGGCATTAACGGTGAAACCCTAACTATTAACGAAACCTATACGGCAAGTGGCAATTCCATGGTGCAGGTCAGGCCTTATAAAACAGGCGTTGGCTCGGGTGGCGCGTATAACCTGGACACCGACATCGACTTCCTGAAAAACGGAACGTCCACCCCTCGCTTGTATACAGACTTCATGATCACCGATAGTTCCTGGGTTGACCAGGCCGCCGGCGACGCGATTGTTGATGCGCAATAATTTTTTGAGTTTTTTAAATTTAAGGACTTTTTCCATGTTGAAGAAAAGGCTTGTTGTTCCGTTTGTTGCGATCGGGTTGGCCATGATGGCCAGCACCGATAGCGCCAGTGCGCAAGAGACGCCACTGGAGCGCGAAGTGACTTACGCAGAGGTCTTGAAAGACCCTGATAATGTTGAACTTAACCTTATGTATGCGCGCACCCAGATCAAACATGGCCGGTTGGACAAGGCGCAAGTAGCCCTTGAGCGGGTGTTGATACAAACCCCCGATGCGCAGTCAGTGCGAATGTTGTATGCAATCGTTCTTCTTCGTCTTGATAACCGGGTCGAGGCAAAGGCGGTTTTCCGCTCGTTGCTGGATGATGAGCTTTCCGATGAAGACAGGGCCTCCATTAATGATTTTCTCGCGGCCATTGATGCAAGAGACAAACGCACACATTTCGCCCTTTCAGTTGGGGCGGGCATGCAATATGACGACAATAAAAATTCCGCCACCACGGGTGGCAGATTGTTGTTCCTGGACCTTGAGGTCCAAAGCGATGCCGCAGAACAAGATGATTACAGCAAAGTGGTTTCTATTTCATTTGAAGGGCGTCACGATCTGGGCTTGCAACGGGCGTACGAAGTATATGGGCGTGTTAGTGGTGTAGGTGTTGACCAAAACGAAGTATCCGAACTGGATATGCTTTACGGCAAGGTTGATATCGGTGGCTCGCTTCCGCTTGAAATCGGAAACGTGGATGTTTCAATTAATGCAGCCAATGTCCGCCTTGGGGCTGTACCCTACATGCGCGCGCATGGTTTGCGTATTCGCTGGGATGCGCCGCAAAATGGAAGCATCTATTCCCCTTACCTTGAAGTAAGTTCCACATCACAATCGTATCAGGATACAGCCAGTGCAGCGACAAGATCGGATCAAAACGGCTGGAGCCATAATGTCAGCATTGGCACAATAATTAATCTTGCAAGTGACAAGCGCCTTGATGCGAATGTTTCGTACCTGACAAAGACCGCCAAGGAGAAATACCACGCCTATACCCGTTATGGTGCGGCTGCCTCGTATACGCAAAGCTATGATGCAGGAATATTTACCATTGCCAGGGCTGCTTACAGCAAGTCCTCTTATCGGGAGGCCGATACATTTGTTTCCACCAAAAAGCGAAGCGATCATGTGGTTCGCCTGGGCGGAACGGTTGGGTTGCCGCTTGGCAGTATCGTTGATGCTGATCTGGTGCCGGAAAGCGCACGCGATATTGTGCTGACGGCAGGCATCGAATATTCAAAGCACATCTCAAGCCTTGCCAATTACGATTATGATAATTGGAATGGCAAAGTGATGGTGAATAAGAAATTCCAATTCTAATTCAATTAGATGGTTTGGGGCTGCTTTGGCGGCACCCGAATTGTTCTTGAGTTTTGGGCGCGACCGCCTTATATCTCGCGAGCCTTACCCGCTGGTGGGGGATAGTTTAATGGTAGAACTGCGGTCTCTGACACCGTCGGTCCTGGTTCGAGTCCAGGTCCCCCAGCCAAAAATTTAAGCATTAAAAAACCGCCCTTTTACACGGGCGGTTTTTTGTTGGCTTGAGCAACTACATAGCCATCCACACCGTGCTTTATGTAAAATATAAAAGATGTATTTTAGATATTGCAGTAGATACGGTTTTGCGCCTACAAACATGTATCGAATATATATCTTATATGTTTGAGTTCATGTTCTTTCCAGTCAAGCCTGATGATGAATTGTGGGCGGATGGGGCAGAAAACGGGGGAGGGCGCCGTTCTCCGAATATTCAGAAATCATTCCATGGGGTGCCACATGGCGTAAATTGGGGAGAAATGAAGTCATGACTGTTTTAACCAGAAGGCAGGTATTGAAAGGTGGCGGTGTGATTGTCGCCGCTCCGGCACTGCTTCAAGTGGGGGCCGAACTGGCTTACGCCGACGAGAAAGACATCAGCAAACTGAGGCGGGTCAAACAAAAATTGGTTGCCCCGCCGATGGTGCCCAAGCACACGCTAAAGGCCGATGGCCCATCAAAAATAGTCGAGGTGCGTTTGGTCGTTGAAGAAAAGCAGATCACCATTGATGGTGACGGCACCAAGATGTGGGCCAATACCTTCAACGGTTCGGTA
>DAOVVL010000330.1 GCA_030637205.1 Thalassospiraceae bacterium
ATCGGTGACGCGCATTTCGAGCGTCGGGAATTTTTCCGATGGCCGTAAATCCCACCACAACATGGACGCATCGGGAATAACGCCTAGGCGCTGCAAGATATCGACGTGGCGGCGGTATTCGGCGTAAGTGTCAAAGTGCGACGGAAGGCCGGTGCGCGGCAATTCATCAAACACGCTCAGCCGATAGGATTTCAGCCCCGTATCGGTGCCGCGCCAAAACGGTGATGACGTGCTAAGCGCCAACAGGTGGGGCAGGAAATAACTTAGCTGGTTCAACAGATCGATGCGAAGATTTTCATCTTCAACGCCGATGTGCACATGCATACCGCTGATCAACAGCCGCCTCGCCACCACCTGCAGGTCGTCGGCCAGCACATTGTAGCGTTCCTTGTCGGTGTGGACCTGCTGGGTCCATTCCGAAAACGGATGGGTTGATGCGGCGATGGGCGCCAGATCATGTTTGGCGGCAATCTCGGCGATGGTGAGCCGAAGTTCCGCCAATTGTTTGCGGGCCTGTTTTACATCGACGCAAACGTCGGTCGCAACTTCGACCTGGGCGCGTAGAAATTCTGGCCTGACCAGGCCGGGGATGCGCTTTTCACACTCAAGCATCATTTCCGGCGGCGGCTCGCTGGCCAACGCGCGGGTTTGCGGATCAACCAACAGGTATTCTTCTTCGATCCCGATAGTCAGCTTTGGCGCCGCGATGCTCATGTGCCCCCCTTAATCTTGGTGTACAGGGTTATTTGACCCGCTCAGTCGGCGTTATGTCAAATGGTGGCATTGGATCAGGGATCAATAATGGCAAATTTGATGAAGATCATCGAGGTTCAGGATGTGGTTCAGGCCATCTGCCAGAATATCCGCCCAATGGCTGGCCTCTTCGGGTGTGGCGCAATGGTCCTGGCGAACTTCGATGGCGCACGTTGCCAGGCCCGCCGTGGTGCCGTGGCGATCGATTGTGTGCGCCGTGTCAGAGCCTGAATACGGTTCGTTGTCGCCAATGTGCAGGCCATCCCACGCGCTCAGGCTTTTGATCAGCGACCCCGCCATGCGCGGGTCTTTGTTCCACAAAACACCGATGTCCCAAAAACGGTCATGGCCGTTCATGGATGGGGTAAAGCTGTGAATGGAAAATAACGCCGGTGGGGCGTCATGCAGTTTCCACAGCGCCGCGATCTCGCGATCGATAGCTGCGTGATAGGGGGTATAGATCTCATCTATGCGCGCCGCCGCTTCCGCCTCGGCGATATCAAAATTTCCCGGAACATTGATGTTGTCACTAATTGCCGGCGTCGAGTCCGGGTCGCCCGGCTGGCGGTTCAAGTCGATCACCAAGCGCGAGTAGCCTGCAATAACGGCGCGCACACCCAACCGGTCAGCCAGACGCCGGGTAATGGCGTCGGCGCCGATATCAAACGCGATGTGCTTTTCAAAGTGCTCCGGCGCTAGTCCCAGATTACCCAGCTTTTGCGGCACCCGGGCGCTGGCGTGATCAGAAACAATCAGCAGCGGCCTTTGGGCTTGGGCGTTATACAGCTCAAACGGGGCCGGGTCCGCATCGCCCAAAAGGGGGCTTGCGAACGGGGCGGTATTGTCCTGTTGGGTCATTGTGCTAACCATACGCTTTATATAATGCGCCTAAAATCCGAGTTAAAAGAAAGAAATCTTGATGGTGGCAAATTCCCCCAGCAATACCGACCCCCGTAGCGCCTTTGCGTGGTTGCTGGTGGGCGCGAGCGCCATTGCTTTTGCGCCGATTTTGGTACGCATGTCGGAAATCGGGCCAGCACCGACGGCGTTTTACCGAACCTTTTTGGCGTTGCCGTTCCTGGGTGCGTGGCTGTGGTTTTCCATCCATCAAGGCGGGGCCGAGCAACCGAAGCTGGATCGGGGTGAGTATTTGCGCTTAGGCCTGGCCGGTTTCTTTTTTGCAGGCGATCTTACGCTTTGGCATTATTCCATTTATTTCACCTCTATCGCCAACTCGACCTTGCTGGCAAATCTGGCCCCGATCTTTGTGACGCTGGGCGGTTTCTTGTTGTTTCGCGAACGCTTTTCCCGCCTGTTTTTGGGCGGTATGACGTTTGCCGTGATCGGCGTGGTGGTTTTGATGGGCGAAAGCCTGCAGCTTTCGGGGCGATCATTTTTTGGCGATTTTTTAGGCGTGATGACGGCGGTTTTTTACGCCAGTTATATCCTGAGCGTCGGCCGTCTGCGCGCACGGCTGGCAACGGCGGTGCTGATGTTCTGGAGTACGCTGGCGACCTCAATATTTCTGCTTCCCGTGGTGGTTTTGTCGGGTGATGCATGGGTTCCGCCCACCTTGCAAGCGTGGGCCATCTTGTTGGGATTGGCGCTGATGGGACAGGTGATCGGCCAAAGCCTGATCGCGTATGCCTTGGCGCATCTTCCGGCGGCTTTTTCATCCGTCAGCCTGATGTTTCAGCCCATTCTCGCAGCGATCTTGGCGTGGCTATTGTTTGCCGAAACGCTCAGCGCGGTTCAGGGTCTGGGCGCGTTGGTGGTATTGGTCGGTGTGGTGGCCGCGCGTCAGGGCAGTATCGCAAAACAGCGCGCAAAATAACGCGTGCGCGATCAATCCATGCGCTGGGTTAGTTGTAGCGGTTCCATATCCGCCGTCAGCCATTCTTCGGATAGCTGCTTGAACTCGCCACCATCGGGGCCA
>DAOVVL010000094.1 GCA_030637205.1 Thalassospiraceae bacterium
ACGGCGCCGCCCATGATGGTCTCTATGACATTTCTTCCCATGATTTCGCTCTCTCTAAAGGACTGTTATTGCTTCTGGGGGGCCGGGTCCGCTGCCGTTTCCTTGGCTTGGCGGGCCTTGCCTTCCTTGATGATCAGTTCCAGCAATTCGCCGACGACCACGGCGCCCTGGGTATATTCGATGGTGCCGCCGTGTTGCAGCGCATCTAGCTCGCCGCCCGGTTCAACCACGACAAATTTCGATCCGAATAACCCGTCGGTGTGAATGGCGGCCGAGCTATCGAGTGGCAGCGCAAAGCCGCTTTCAATATTCAGCGTGACCACAGCGCGAAAATGTTCATCGAGGTGCGGTGTGCCCACGGTGCCGATGCGAATCCCGCCCATGCGCACTTCGTCGCCTTCAAACAAGCCATCCATCTGGCCGAACACGGCATTGAGCGCATAGGTGCCAACCTGGGCCTTGTCTGCGATGGTCGAGCCACCGTAAGAAAGCCCCATCACCAGCACCAGTGCGGCGACCACAGAACCGCCAACCACGGCATTTTTGTCATTCTCATTTAACATCAATTTGCTTCAATAATGTGTTGAAATATATAAACTTAATCAGAAATTATCAGGCGCGTTCAGGGCTTCCACGCCTCGTAGTCCGCGCCGCTGGTGGGACGCGTTCCGCCAACCGGGTCGGCCCCTTTGGGCAGGTAGGCGTTATCGGTCCCGGTCAGGTTGGGCAGGTGTTCCAGCTGCCAATCATTGGGTTGGGCGGCGGCTTCGGAAAGCGGCACCTTGGCCGTGTGGTGGAGCCACGCGTGCCATTCGGGCGGCACTTTGGAGGCTTCGACGCGACCTTTGTAAACCACCCAGCGGCGTTCACGCCCGTTGAGCCGCGCCTTGCGTGCGCAATAATAGCGGTTGCCGAACTCGTCCGCGCCGACTTCGCGTCCGTTTAACCAGGTGTGGATGCGTGTCGCGATGTTGGTCATGGGTATTAAGCCTCCGCGCTTAAACTCGTTTGTGTCACCCCGTATTTTACGGGCGCGCGCTGCTAAATTCCAAGGGAATCCGCCCGCCCGTGGGGGCGCAAACTTTATCGCACCTTGGTGCGGTGGCGTCCAGCCGACTTTGTTGGACCGATACACCCCAATCGCCCGATTCCCTAAACCCGGTACGAAGTAACAACGAACTGATGCTTTTGCCAAATCCGCATCCCCACATATGAAGACGGCCCAAAGTTGGCACCTACCAATGCGTTTGGGGCAGATCGCCGGGGCTACCAGATGTAGGGGGGCTGAATTGCGATTTTGCCGAATGAAAGAATTTTGCTTTCGGGGCCGCTTCAGAAGTTGCCCCTAATACTTTGGTATATGGGCATTTTTCACAGCCTGCCCCCACTATCCCCACTTTCCACCGAGATCAAACCTATTGCGATTGCTGAACATTTTAGCTACATGTTGTGGGTCTCGCGTTCACAAACACGCAAGTGTAGTGCTCCACACAAAATCTGGGCCATTCTGGACCTGGGGGTGGGGCAGCGGTGTCTTTTTCGGTCAGAATGATCGATTTGGGGCCGGTTCGCGGGGTACTGGGGGGTCCTTATCGATCCACAAAACAATATGTCACAAAAACACTAAGCCAAAGGGGCTGGGAAAATTATGCGAATCAAACGTCACTTTACCAAGAAGGGTCAATCCCCATACGCCAACATCGAATTCCGCACCGCCAGCAGTGAGATCCGAAACCCGGATGGCTCTGTCGTCTTCAAACTGGACGACATGGAGGTCCCCGCGAGCTGGACCCAGGTGGCGTGTGACGTCATCGCGCAGAAGTATTTCCGCAAGGCCGGTGTGCCGACCAAGCTGAAACCGGTCGAAGAAAACACCGTTCCGTCATGGCTGTGGCGCCACGAGCCGGACAAGGCCAAGCTCAAGAAAAAAGCCGCCGACAAGCAAACCCAATCAGAAACCAGTGCCAAGCAGCTGTTTAACCGGCTTGCCGGCACGTGGGCCTATTGGGGCTGGAAAGGCGGCCATTTCGATTCTGAAAAGGACGCGCGCGCCTATTATGACGAAATGCGCTTCATGCTGTGCAAACAGATGGGTGCGCCGAACTCACCGCAGTGGTTCAACACCGGGATTTACTGGGCCTATGGCATCGACGGCCCGGCACAGGGCCACCACTATGTCGATTTTGAAACCGGCAAGCTGGTCAAATCCAAGTCTGCCTACGAACACCCCCAGCCCCATGCGTGCTTTATCCAGTCCATCAGCGATGATCTGGTGCAGGACGGCGGCATTATGGACCTGTGGGTCCGCGAAGCCCGCCTGTTCAAATACGGGTCCGGCACCGGCACCAACTTTTCCAACCTGCGCGGCGAAGACGAACCCCTTTCGGGTGGCGGCAAATCATCAGGCCTGATGAGCTTCCTCAAAATCGGCGATCGCGCTGCGGGCGCCATCAAATCGGGCGGCACCACACGGCGCGCCGCCAAAATGGTGGTGGTCGACGTGGATCACCCCGATGTAGAAGATTTCATCAACTGGAAGGTCAAGGAAGAACAGAAGGTCGCAGCCCTTGTGGCCGGTTCGAAAATGGCCGCCAAGCACCTGAGCGCCGTGATGGACGCATGCCACGGTGGTGCCGATGGCGACGACCAGACGCGCTTCGATCCCAAACAAAATGCGGCGCTTAAAAAAGCCATGCTGGCCGCGCGCAGATCCATGATCCCGGAAAACTATGTGCAACGGGTCATCCAGTTCGCCAAACAGGGCTACAACGACATTGAATTCCCGACCTACAACACCGATTGGGATTCTGAAGCGTATCTGACGGTGTCTGGACAGAACTCCAACAACACGGTTCGCATCACCAACGATTTCTTGGAGCGCGTACTGCAAGACGGGGAATGGAAGCTGATCCGCCGCAAGGACGGTGAAGTCGCCAAGACCATCAAGGCGCGCGAGCTGTGGGAACAGATCGGCGGCGCTGCGTGGGCATCGGCAGACCCCGGCATCCAGTATGATACCACCATCAACGAATGGCACACCTGCCCCGAAAGCGGTCGTATCAATGCATCCAACCCATGTTCGGAATACATGTTTCTGGATGACACCGCATGCAATCTGGCGTCGTTGAACCTGCACACGTTCCAAAAAGCAGATGCGTCGCTGGATGTGGCCGCGTTTGAACATGCCGCGCGGCTGTGGACCATCACGCTGGAAATTTCGGTGCTGATGGCGCAATTCCCAAGCGCCGAGATTGCCAAACTTTCCTACAAGTTCCGCACATTGGGTCTGGGCTTTGCCAACATCGGCGGCTACCTGATGGAAGCGGGCATCGCATACGATTCAGACGAAGGCCGTGCCATCTGTGGGGCTATCTCTGCCCTGATGACCGGCGTTTCCTATGCCACTTCCGCTGAAATGGCTGGCGAGCTGGGTGCGTTTCCGGGCTATGAGCCCAACGCAGAAGCCATGCTCAAGGTCATCCGCAACCACCGTCGAGCGGCGCAATCCGAAAGCACCGGATACGAAGACCTGTCCGTACTTCCGGTGCCGCTTGACGGGGACCATTGCCCCGACGGCGCATTGGTCGCGGCGGCGCGTGAAGCGTGGGACACGGCGCTCGAGCTGGGCCAGCTTCACGGCTTTCGCAATGCCCAAACCACCGTTTTGGCGCCGACCGGCACCATCGGGCTGGTCATGGATTGCGACACCACCGGCATCGAGCCGGACTTCGCGCTGGTTAAATTCAAAAAACTGGCCGGTGGCGGATATTTCAAGATCATCAACCGCATGGTTCCCAAAGCACTTAAACGTCTTGAATATTCAGAAGCCGAAGTTGAAGCCATTGAGCGTTATGCCTTGGGTCACGGTTCGCTGAGGGGTGCCAAGGGTGTCATCAGTGTTGAAAGCCTGACAAAGAAAGGTTTCACCGACGAGGCACTGGCATTGCTGGAAGACGCATTGAAAGATGCGTTCGACATCAAGTTCGCGTTCAACAAGTACACACTGGGTGA
This sequence comes from Thalassospiraceae bacterium, assembly GCA_030637205.1. Lineage (GTDB taxonomy): Bacteria > Pseudomonadota > Alphaproteobacteria > Rhodospirillales > Magnetovibrionaceae > DAOVVL01. The sequence goes on from DAOVVL010000094.1 coordinate 4,012, forward strand.
ACCGTTCTGCAATGAAACGCTGAACATCGAGATGGAAAAGCTGAACGACGTATCGTTTGACATGCTGGCCCATCTTGGCTTCAGCAAAGACGACATCCTTGAGGCCAACACACACGTTTGCGGCGCCATGACACTTGAAGGCGCGCCCAGCCTGAAGGAAGAACACTTAAGCGTGTTTGATTGCGCCAACCCGTGCGGGCGTATCGGCAAGCGTTTTCTTAGTGTTGAAAGCCACATTCGCATGATGGCGGCATCACAACCGTTCATCACCGGGGCCATTTCCAAAACCATCAACATGGCGAACTCGGCCACGATTGAAGATTGCAAGGACGCCTACATGCTTTCGTGGCAATTGGGCCTGAAAGCCAACGCGCTTTACCGCGATGGATCAAAGCTCAGCCAGCCGCTGCAATCGATGCTGCTGGACGAAGAAATCGTTGATGATGAAGAAACCACCGCCGAAATGCTGGCGGACGCGACACAAACAGAACGCGCCGAAGTGATTGCCGAGCACATCATTGAACGCGTGGTTAAGCGCAATCGCCTGCCCGACCGTCGCAAAGGCTATACGCAAAAAGCGATTGTCGGCGGGCACAAGGTTTACTTGCGCACCGGCGAATACGAAGACGGCCAAATCGGCGAGGTCTTCATCGACATGCACAAGGAAGGCGCGGCGTTCAGATCGTTGATGAACAACTTCGCCATCGCCATTTCCATCGGCCTGCAATACGGCGTGCCGCTGGAAGAATTTGTCGAAGCCTTCACGTTTACCCGTTTTGAACCTTCGGGTCTGGTTGAAGGCAACGACACCATCAAGATGTCGACGTCTATTCTGGATTACCTGTTCAGGGAACTGGCGGTCAGCTATCTGGGACGCAACGATCTGGCGCACGCCAAACCGGCCGACATGCTGCCCGATGCGTTGGGCGAAGGCCACGACGAAGGCGACTTGAACGTGGTCGAAGACGCCATTCAGGAGGTTGCCAAGCTAACGAGCCAGGGCTTTGTTCGCTCACAGACCTTTACCGTCATTCGTGGCGGGGCCAAGGATAAGGCGGCCAAGGCAACTGCCAGTGTCGCTAAAGAAGCGGTTGAGGCCGTGGCCGCCGTGGCTGGTGGTGGCGGGGTTCCGCAAACCATGTCCGGCGGTTTGGCCGAAGGCGGTGGCGGTGCAACGATCAGCGTTGAAAGCACGCTGGTGGAAACCGTCGACATACATATGGAGCGCGTCCGTGAAGCACGCATCAAGGGCTACGAAGGCGATGCCTGCCCCGAATGTGGGAACTTCACGCTGGTGCGCAATGGCACGTGTCTTAAATGCGACACGTGTGGTGGAACAACGGGTTGCTCTTAGAGCGCCGCCCTTAAGGTTGGGAGGCGTTTGCGGACCGTAAGCGCGACTTGAACGAAGTGCCCCGTACACACGGGCAGCAGCGTTCATGGCCGTTAACGAGATCCCAGACTCCTCCCTGGGAACTTGGGGGGCTTAAAGGTAGAAACCCGCAAGCCCCCCGTTCTTTTTTCAGGCTTTTTTGCAGACGTGCAAATGTCGCTTCCTACCATGAATAATGATCACCAAAGATGTTTCGTCAGTTCTGACGACGACAGTCCTTTGCTTAATGACCAACTGTTTTGGTAATATATTAGAAAAACATAATATACTTTATCAGAAAAAAACCATACAATTGACTGTTTCTAAATTCCTCCAAAAGTGCTTTTAAAAAGGAACGGAATCATGCGTATCGGACACCTCCTCCTTTCCGGTCTGGTCATCATCGGATTCGGAATCCTATCCACTCAAACTGCAAAAGCAGCGGATCTTGCAATTTTATCTCCCAACGTTACGGCCATCATGGATGGCGGTAAGCTTTACGATAACTGGTTCGCCGTGTTGGAGGTCGACAAGCCGACCCAGACACACGCCCTGTGGCCTGCTTCCAACACCAAGAAAAAAGGCAACGTCACGTGGCGCTGCAAGTCCTGTCACGGTTGGGATTTCATGGGCAAGGACGGCGCCTATGCCAGCGGGTCTTACAAGAGCGGCATCAAGGGCATCAGGGCCTATGAAGGCAAAGACCCGGCGGCAGTTGAAAAAATACTCCGCGGATCAGCGCACGGTTTCACACCGGCCATGATTCCCGATGCGGCTTTATCGAAGATCGCCTTGTTTGTTACGGACGGTCAATACGAACTAGACGTCTTCATTGATCGCGCCACCAAGAAGGCGAAGAGCAACGCGGCGAAAGGCAAGGTCATCTACGATACGTCTTGCTATCTTTGCCATGGTAAGGACGGCAAGGAAATGAACTTCAAGACCGCCGATGCTCCGGAATACCTGGGCACGCTTGCCAACGGCAACCCGTGGGAAACCATCAACAAGATCCGCCACGGCCAGCCTGATTCACAGATGCCGGCGCTTGGCTACATGGGCAACAAAACTATGGCCGATATTTTGGCCTACACCCAGACTTTGCCAATAAAATAACCAATAAACCATGACGTAAACTTTCCAGGGCGGTGCCGTTTCCGGTACCGTCCTGATTGCTCTGGAATACATAAACAATGACGATTGGCCCATATGCATACGTGCTGCGGGCATATCCTGAATGTCTGCTTATGGTAATGCCCAGAAACTGTTTGACCTGAAATAGTGCTAAGTATCAGGCCGTCCACAGTTCAACGTGACGCCACGGTTTAGGCACAGACAGTTTTCCCTCATGCGGCGGCGCACCTGCACCGTTGAGGCAGATGGATTGCCATGCACCGGCCCATTGCGTCGGTAACGGGCATGGCGGGGCGCCTTGGTGCCCTGCCTTAAATCCAAATCGAGAGTAATACGCCGGGTCACCGAGAACAAATACATAGCCATTATTAGCGTTTTCCAAATGCTTAAAACCCGTCCGAACCAACGTGCTTCCGATCCCCTGTTTATGCAAAGTTGGCGTGACCGCAAGCGGGCCTAAAAGCACGACCTTATCGACCCCTCCCTCAACGTGGCAAAACGTGAAACTGATATGCCCAACGACACCGTTTTCACGTATCCCAACAAGCGATATTACGCCGTGGCCAAAATCCAGAAGCTCCCCAACAAGCGGTACCAGATCCTCGTCAGGGAAGGCAT
>DAOVVL010000271.1 GCA_030637205.1 Thalassospiraceae bacterium
GCCGCTACAGACATGATGACGTTCTACGGACATGTTGATTTCGATGATACGGGCAAGAACATCGCAAAGCCGATGGGCCTGCGCCAGATCATCGACGGCAAGTACCTTCTGGTCGCACCGGCCAAGTTTGCTTCCACGAAGGCAGTTATTCCGATGCCGACCTGGAACCAACGTTAACATCTAACCTTAAAGGGAACCCCGCTCCGGCATTGTCCGGGGCGGGGGTCTTTATTTCATTATGATTGCTAATTTATCAATTTTATTCGATGCGCCCATCTTTGTGGTGCAGTTGCTTATCGACGGGCTTCTGATCGGTGCATTGTTCGCGCTGGTGGCCTATGGCATGGCACTGGTCTGGGGGGTGATGAACATCATCAACATTGCCCAGGGCGAATTCGTCATTCTGGGTGGTTATGTTGCGTTGACCGTCGCAAATTGGGGCGTGCCCATTGTATTGGGGCTGCCCATTTCATTCATTGTCCTGTTTCTGGTTGGCTGGGCCGTTTACCGCGCGGTGATTTGCCGGGTGGTGGATGAAGATTTATTTATTTCCATTTTGGCAACGTTTGGTATTTCCATCCTGTTTCAACAGTTGATGAACCAGATGTTCACCGCCGATGTGCGCACGCTTCAATCGGGGCTGGATACATGGTTCCTGTTTGACGACATGGTCACCGTTAGCCAGATCAAGGTGGTTTCATTTGTGTCAGCCATCGTGTTCGGTGTGGCGGTGATGATTTTCATGCGCCGTTCGCGCCTTGGCCAAGCCATTCGCGCAACCGCGCAAAACGCACGGGCCGCGCGCATCATGGGCATAGATACCGACCGCGTTTACGCCATGACCTATTCGATAAACGCAGCCATTTGCGGCGCCGCCGGTGCGCTGGTGGTGATGACGTGGTTTGTGCAGCCGTTTGCAGGTCTCGCGTTCACGGTGCGCTCATTCATGATCGTGGTCATCGCAGGCCTCGGCAACCTTGGTGCGGTTGCGGTTTCTGGGCTGACGCTAGGTACCCTTGAAAACTTCGCAGGCTTCATTTTGGGCGCCGAGTTCCAGATGGCATTTATCTTCAGCCTTTTGGTGGTGATACTGGTATGGCGCAACTATCGCCTGGGTCGCGAAAGGAAGGTGCTTCGATGAGAAACACCATTCTTTTAGTACTTGGTACGATCATCGCGTTTGCAGTGCCGTTCATGTTTCCGGCTTATCAAAACCAGTTTGCCATGCTTTGGCTGATGATCCTGTTTGCGCTGACCTGGGACTTGATGGGCGGGCAGATGGGTTACAACTCGTTTGGTAACGTCGTGTTTTTTGGTGTTGGCATGTACATCACCGCCGTTATCCAGCGTGACCTGTATTTCGATATTGAAGAATACGCCCACGTTGCAGGGCGCATTGATGCGTTGACGCCTGATCAATATCTGACCGGTATATTCCTCGGCATGGGGGTTTCGGGCATTGTGACCGTGCTTGTGGCCATCATTTTGGGGGCCGGGATTTTGGGCCTGCGCGGGCATTATTTTGCCATTTGCACACTTGGCCTGACCATCGCTGCTGGTGAGATTGCCAGCGGCATCGATTACATCGGTGCGGGTTCCGGTATCGTGACGCCGGTGTTTCCAACCGAACTGATGGCAAAAGGCATGTTCTTCTATTTTGTCTTTATGGTTTTGGCGGTTGGGACGTTCTTGACCAACAAGTGGATGCTGGCCGGGCGTTTTGGTTTGGCGGTCAACGCCATACGCGATGACGAAGACAAGGCCGAGGCCATGGGTATCCGCACCAAGCGTTATAAAACCATGGCGTGGGCGACATCTGCGTTTTTCCTTTCCATGGCCGGTGGCGCTGCGGGCAATCTGTTTGGCTTTATTGATCCGATCAACGTGGCCTTTGCTGGTGCAACCTTTGGCGTGTGGATGGTTTTGATGGCCATTCTCGGTGGCAAGGGGACCATTTGGGGCCCGGTGATCGGGGCCGCGATTTTCCACATCACGCAGGAACTGTTCTGGACCTATCTGTTCGGTTGGCAGCGCGTGGCGCTGGGCGCGATGATTGTCGGCATCGTGGTATTTTTCCCACAAGGCATCATGGGTTTCTTGCGCCAACACTGGCCGCACCTGTTTGGCCACAAGGTTGATGAGCAAACCACGGTTGAGCAAGGTGCGACGAAGGAGAGCGAGGCATGAGCATGCTTCAGGTATCCGGCGCATCGAAGCGCTTTGGCGGTGTGATCGCCAATGAAAAGATTTCGCTGGAAGTGCCGGAAGGCAAGATCATCGGCCTGATCGGGCCCAACGGTTCGGGCAAGACGACGCTGTTTAATTCCATCGTCGGCTATCATCCGTTGGATGATGGCTCGATCCGTTTTGAAGGTCAGGAAATTTCGCACCTGCGGGTGCCGGAAATCGCGCGCCTTGGCATGTTGCGAACCTTCCAGCAGACCCGCATTTACGGCAAGATGACGTGCGTGCAAAACATGCAGATCAGCAAGCCCAATCGCAACGAAGGCTTGATGAGTATGTTCGATCGTTTTCCCAAGGAAGACCTTGCGCGCATCGATCATCTGCTTGAATTTGTCGGCCTGTATTCCAAGCGCAACCTGTTGGCGGGCGATCTATCGTTTGGCCAGCAGAAATTACCCGAATTCGCCATGGCGCTGATGAACGAACCGAAGCTGCTGCTGTTGGATGAACCCACGGCGGGCATCAACCCGACCCTGATCAACGGCCTCATCGACCGCCTGAAACGGGCCAACGAAGAAATGGGCATCACGCTGTTGGTGATCGAGCACAACATGCGCGTGATCATGAACTTGGCCGAACATATTTATTGTCTGGCGCATGGTGAAATGCTCGCCGAAGGCAAGCCTGAGGAAATTCAAAACGACCAACGCGTCATTGATGCCTATCTTGGCGCGCACTAGGGACCGGAAATGAACGAAGAAAACAACACATCCAGCAGTGAATCCAAACGTGCCGGTGGCCACGGGGCCGGGTCGGTCGATACCGTGCTTTCGGTGGATGCGGTTGCGCGCGAGGCTGAAAAACTTTCAGCCAACGCACCCAAGGTATCAGAACTTGATGCACTGTGTCCGGGCGAGACTATTGTCGCCATCGATGGCCTGAAAGCCGGATACGGCAAGATGGAAATTTTGCACGAATTTGATCTGCGCGTGGATCGCGGCCAGTCGTTATGCCTGATCGGTCCCAACGGCGCGGGTAAATCAACGATCCTGCATTCGATCTACGGTTTTACCAATATTTTTGGCGGCACCATCACGGTCGGCGGCGACGATGTGACGCGGGTTTCGTCAAACGACAAACTGAAAAACGCAGGCATTGCTTACATCTTGCAGGACAACTCGGTCTTTCCCGACATGACGGTGGAAGAAAACCTGTTGATGGGCGGTTATCTGAAAGACTCCCGCGACGAAGCCCATGAAGCGGCCGAACGGGTGTTCAAGAAATATACCCGCCTGCATGAACGCCGCGACGAACGTGCGGGCGTGCTTTCAGGCGGCGAGCGGCGCTTGCTGGAAATATCGCGCGCGCTCATCATGGAAC